>CAYMUD010000071.1:0-7021 GCA_964393495.1 uncultured Clostridia bacterium
ATATTACAGAGTCTTTTGTAGTTGAAAAATGGGTCATATGTTTTACGTTCATTCCCAATCTAAAATTTGGTGCAATATTCATAGGAGCATTTTCTCCTTCAGATTTTATGAAATATCTCTGTCTTACTAAGGAAATAGTTTCGTTTTTTATAAGTCCGTCAGATGCAGCCATAGTAAAAAATCCTTTTTTATCTACTAAATCAAATTTTGCTAAGATTTTTCCTACTTCTATAGACTTGTCCTTGTTTCCATAATACTCGTAGTAGTATGGTTCAATATCTTTGGTTAGTGGGTCGAACATGTGAACTTTGCTGATATCTTTTGGACTTATTTCATCATAAAGATCTATGACAGAAACCATTTTTACCCAGTAAGGTCCTAAATGGTTTGGCATAGCTATTCTTACTGGTTTTTCACTTTCATCTATAGGTTTTCCATTAACTTCCCAAGATAGTATAACTTCATCTACTTTAAGAATGTCCTTATCCATCATAGTATAGTAACCATCTCTTCCAGTAATACCTATGCCTGCGTATTCTTCTAAATCTATGCCTTCTTTTTCAAGTAAAGCTCTGAGTGTTGGGCCTTTAACATTCATTTCTGTCTCAGTTCCCGTTGTATTGATTAGTGTAACCTTTTTTTCTACCTGAGGATATTGTTTTATTTCTTCTATATCTATCCTTAAGCTTTCATTTTTATAGTTTATAGCAAAGCTGTTATCGTCTTTTTGCCAAATTTCTTGAGGAACTACATCCGGCACACTGGACATTTCTATACCACTATTAAGATATTTATAGGCACCAATTGATGCATTTACTGCATTTAATACAGCTTTAGAACTTATAGTAGCTCCTGTAACCTGTATAATATCTTCAGGATTTTCTTTATCAAGTACTACTAGATTTAAAAACTTATTTCCTGAAATGTTCAAAAATCTTTCTAAAAACCAATCAGATTCGATATGTTCAGCATAATCTAAAGTTTCTTCATGTTGGAGAATTTTAATTCTTTTTATTTCTCCACTACTATTCAAAGCTGTAAAAACATCTACAGGACCGTTGTATCCAACACAGGTAGATATAAAAGCTTTAACTTCTCCATCTATTTCGTAGGCTCTTAAAACTCCAGGAAAATTTAAAGAAATAAACATATTGTCACTTATATCTTCAATTAGTTTAACTTCACTTGCTTCAGGATAGTGTTCTTTTACCATCAATTCTTCTTCTGAAATAGAATTATTAAGAGTGAAAAGCACTGCTACTAAAATTAAGGTTAAGATGATAAATCCTATATAATATTTTTTCTTTTTCATAATCAACCTACTCCGCAATTATTTTATCAATATTTCTAACCCACTGAGGTTTGTTTACGTCTCCCGGCTCTTTTTGACCAATTACTAGCTTGTAGGGAGGACCTTCTTCAGGATTGTATTCTTCACCATTCTCTTCCCAAGCTATTATTACAGGGAGTTTTAAATCTTGATTTGTTTCATCTATATAATCATCTCTTTTAATTTCCTGAATTGTGAATTCTATACTGTATCCATCCAAAGCTATTACTTTTATTGTAGAAGCTTCCTCTGAGATAAGAGCTTTCTCATTTAAAAGACTCCACAACTTAACTCCCTTAAAGTCTGTGTATTCCGTTGTACCAAAGCTGTTTAGAGAGTAGAAAGTACCTGAATAAATCAAGTCTTCCATAGTTTTTAAATCATCTAAACTTAAAAATAGATTATTTGTCACACTGCCTTCTATTTTTAGGATATTTGTTTGTTCTTGCTTAGTTTCTTCAGAATCATTTTCTTGACTAATATCTTCAGATTCACCAGATGACATTTCTTCATTGCTTGTATCATCAGAAGATAAATCTTCACTCTCTGAATCCTCTTCGCTTATTTCTTCTGCATTTCCATCAAGGTTATTACTTTCATCATCTGATTCTATTGATTCATCAGTATTTTCACTTGTAATATATTCCTTTGTCTGTTCTTTATCAGTATTAGTTTCATCATCTTTAGACTCATCTAATTCTTCATTACTTATTTCATCATTTTCTTGATTATCATCTGCATTTATTTCATTGTTTTCAGTATCATATTTATCTGAAGGTGTTTCTTCTTCCTGATTCTCAGGATCATTTTTCTCAGTTTCCGGAGAGCATCCTGTTAAAGAAAGAGAAAAAATAAGCATTAAAATTAGTAGTAGACTAAAAAGTTTATAAGTCTTCATCTTGTATTACCTCCAAAGGAGGGCTAAGCCCTCCTGTTATTAATTGTTGAAAAATCTTAAAAGCATCACAGCTGATTGTGCTCTAGTGGCATTGGTACTTCCTTTAAAACTTCCATCTGGAAAACCTTCAATTAGCCCAGATTTTACAGCTTGAGCAACATAGGTTTTAGCCCAAGTAGATACTTCATCTCTAAATTGACCTATTATTTTTTCCTCATCTTCTTCTGATAAGTCAATATTGATAATATTTGATAATATAGAGGATATTTCTTCTCTGCTAATAGGATTATCTGCTTTGAAAGTATCATCATCGTATCCTTTTATAATTCCTTCTGAGACTGCTGATGCTATATAAGGTGCAAACCAGTCATCAGAAGAGACATCCTTAAAGGATGTTTCATAACTATCGGTTTCTAAAGCTAATATTCTAACTATTAAGGATACAAATTCTCCTCTTGTTATAGAATCGTCAGGTCTAAATTTGCTGTCACTTCCCTTTATGTATCCTAAAGTTGTCATTTTTTCAATTTCCTTTTCTGCCCAGTGGGATTTTACATCTTTAAAGCTAGATTTATCCGACTGAACAGCTGCTCCTCCGTTAGTGCCTATCATAAGGTTGTCCTCAGATAAATCTATAAAATAAGCATTGTTCCACTGATTGGAATTAAATGTTGTGTTTCCCTTGTATTTCTCAGTGATGTTTCCTATTCCTTCTGATTTTATTACACCGCTTCTTAAGGTAGCCATATAGAAGGTATCCTTATTATTTTTATCTGCTAAAAGAAGTCTTATATCATCATCTTCTGTTATTTCCGGATACAAATCTTGAGCCTTATATATTGTCCTTTTACCTTCATAAATATAGTCGATTTCTCCACGACCAAAGCCTGGAGCATTTCCTGACCTTACTATCCAAACTCCACCTTCAGAATCTATAGAGATACTTCTTACCCAGTTCACATTAAAGTTAGTATGGTCAAAACCTTCGTAAGTATCTATAGAACCGTCTGAATGTAGATGCTGATAACCTCCTATATAGGAAGTAGTACCATCAGAGTTTTCTACCATATCAGGATAATATCCTAGCCATAGGCCACCTTGACCGTCAGGCTCTAATGCATCTACAGAATAAGGCAAAAGTCCTTCTTCTTCGGTGTATAGAGTCCAATTTTCCTCAGAATCAATATATACTGCACCGTTTTTGCCCCCTATCCAAAGACCGCCATTTCCATCTAGTTCAAGTTCCTGTACAAAACAGGATGGTAGGTCGGAATTATCAGTAGTGTACTGAGACCAATCATTTCCATCTTTAACTAAAATACCTTTTGCTTCTGTGGGGCTTCCTAAGGTCATCCAAAGCTGGCCATTTTCTCTTTGGACTATAGCATAGGAGGTGTCTACATCTACTGTTTCTCCTGTTGAAAGTGTTACCTCTTTTATGTGGGTCCATTTACCTTCAGGACTTCTAACAGATACACCACCATTATTTGTTCCTATCCAAAGATTTCCTTCATTATCGTATTCCATAGATCTAACACTTGCTTCTGTCATTTCTTTCCCGGTGTTGTTTTTAAAATCAAGCCATAATTTTTCTGACTTTTCTTTAGATTGTTCACCTTCAGGTGATGGGAGGTCTGGAAGGTCCATTTCAACTACATCTTCCATTCTTGCTTCCTCATAATCTCCCGTACCTACAACTATGCAGTCTACCCATTTAACCCACATGGATTTACTTTCTTCAACCATAAGTCTTAATGGTCCGTAGGCATTATTATTTGAATATCCTATGCTGCTTTCATTTGCTACTAAAGGATATCCTTCTCTTGCATAGGCAAGGATAATAGCTTTAGTTTCACCTTTAGAATTTACAACACCTTTTGATACTTGATCGAAGCTTCTAAGAATTTGATTGTAGTTAGCACCGGAAAAGATTCTTATGCTAGGTACTTCTACATCGTCTTTTAGCTCAACTACTTGAGAAATTAATTCCCATAAAACTATACCTTCATATTCATTTATGCCATCCCCAGAATAAATATCTCTCACTGAATGGTCGAGCATTGATTCTATCTGTCTTAATGTAAAGGTCATGGGTTCTTTAACCTGAGATCCTGTTACTCTTAATACTGGTTGATCTAAATATTCTTTATACACTCCCTGGTTGTGGTTCCAGGTTGTACTTTCATCTACGATTTGAGAAGTCTTATCTCCTTCTCCAGATTCTTCAACTTCTCCTGTATATACCGATTCGCCGCCTCCAATTATTATTTCTTTTAGAAACTGAACTTGATTCGAACCGTTTGTATCGTTGTAATTAGTTTTACCGAAGATTACTCTTAAAGGGCCACCGTCATTTCCCAGGCCAGGATTGAAACCTTCATCGCTAGGTCTTATTACATATGGATAACCGTTGAATCCATAGGCTACTAAAGGAGGCATATCTGCATGTAATGGTTCTACATTTTTTCCATTAAAGTTCCCATCACCTAAATCAGCCGGATCTTTTTCATAATATCCGTACAAGGAACTATCTTTAATTTCTCCTAGAGTTAATGGTTGAAAATTATAATTATCTGCTGCTATGAATTGTATACTGGTATCATCATCCATATTTGAGTCTAATCCTGCTTCTAAAAGTAAATCCCAAAGAGTAACACCTTTATATGTGTTGTAGTACCAGAAATATTCGCTGTTGGATAAAGAGTACTCATCTTCGTATTTTATATTATCCATAGCTTCAATTTCATCTACAGTATATCTTACTTCTCCGTCAAATTCATCACCATGGATTATAATTTCATAGTCTGTATATTTAGGGTCGTTGTAAGGAGAATAAGTATGTTCATATATATTTTTTGCATCCTTTTCTTCAAGGTACATATATGCAACATTAGAAAACTCTAAAGCTTCATCATTGGTCTGCTGATAAACCAGTTTAAAACATCCGTTGTCGTTATATTTATTGGCTTTGTACCCCACATCGGAATCCAGATATACCAGAGGTAACTTGTTTATACCGTAGGCTACCTTATAATTTTCAACCTCTCCAAAAGGTACTTCTAAGATTTTTTGCCTTGATTTATCTCTAAAGATTATATTTCCTGGACTAGTGTTTATATCTACATAATTATCTATTAAGTATTTAGCATTTATACCTTCATAGGTGTTTTCTAATACTTCATCATTTATTTTTTCATAGTAGCTGTCTACACTTTGTCCTTCTATATCTTCTTCTATCTGTCTCAAAGATATAGCTCTATAACCTTCTAATGCAGGACCTTCTATGGTGAATGTTGCTCCAGATATTGCATCAACATTGTAAGGTGCTCCATCATAACTGATATGTTTGTAAGTTGAATCTGTACCTGCTTCTTCACTTTCAACTTCTTCACCTATGATTATTTTTACAACTTCTTTACCCCATTTAGAAAGGTTCATATCATCTATATGGTTTTGTCCAAATACAAGCTTAGGAAAATCTGCATCTAGATTCTCTTCAGTTATAGATTTGTCTTCCCAGTTAATAGGGGGATTAAAACTATCTTTTGGATAGTCTGCCAGGACAAGTGAGTATTTTGCCAACATAGGTCTTGATGATACTTTACTATTTTCTGTAAAGTCGCTGAAAAAATATAAGTTTTTCAATTCTTCAACAGTTTTAGTAAATTGAAAACCATCGGAGCAAATAAAGAGCATTTCGTAGTTTTGGTCGATTTTCAGATTATTTTCACCGATTAATTCAAACAAATCGTAACCCTTTGTTTTTATAATTTTATGAAAATTTAAACTGTTATTGGCTGAATATGTTTTTTCAATCATATCATAAGTATCCCAATCTTCAGCTGTCACACTCACTTCTTCATTAACTCCAGTTCCAGTTATTAAAAGCTCTACTTCAGCAGCTTCTACATGGTTGGGAAGAAAAATAAGCTGGGATATCAAAAGAGCTAAGGTTAAAACAAAAGTAAATACCTTAGTACTTTTTTTATTTCTAATAAAACTCATAAATACCTCCTATAAAATATAAAGAGCGAAAGCATATGCCGTCGCCCTTTACAGAAATTCATATAAATACTATTCTTGAAGTAAAGTTTTGTAAACAACGACAGCAGCTTGTGCTCTGTCTACATCTACAGTAGGTTCGAAATTTTCTACAGCAAAATCTTCAAAAATACCTTGTGCTTCAAGCCAAGCAACTTCATTTGCAGCCCACTCAGGCACTGAATCCTTGTCTAAATAAGCAGATTTTTCCATTACAAATTTATCAAGTTTTCCTTGAGATACTAGCTCAGCAGTTACGGCTCCTCTTCCTGCTACAGCAGCTATTTCCTGTCTGGAAATAACATTATCAGATCTAAAAGTACCGTCTGGATATCCATCAAAGATTCCTGCATCTACTGCAGCTTGTACATAATTAGCTTCCCAGTCTTCGGCAGACACATCACTAAAGCCACCTTGATACTCTACAGGTTCGTATCCTAAAGAAAGAACCATTATTTTAGCAAATTGAGCTCTTGTAAAAAAATCTTCAGGTGCATATTTATTATCACCTACTCCATCTACTATACCTTTTTCTGCTAAGGCATTAATAGCCTCTTCTGCATAGGTGAATTCTTCCGTAATATCTGTAAAATTAACTGCTACTATTTCTTCAGATTCTTCTTCAGTATTTTCATCTTCTTCTACAGCTTCTTCCTCAATTGGTCCACTTACATTTATATCAACAATCATCTTGTAAACAGTACCAAATTCTCCTTCTTCTTTAACCTTTCTATAAACTATAATTTCGTCAT
>CAYMUD010000072.1:0-6890 GCA_964393495.1 uncultured Clostridia bacterium
GATGCACTGAAAGCTACTATTATAAATAAATTTTCTGGAAGATTGGTAAATTTTTTAAAAAATTTCTTTCTTTCATCCTTCTCGCCAGCAAATTCAATATATGCAGCATCTACTAGTATGCTTATCTTGTTTTCTTTATCTTCAGACATTCCTTTAAAAAAATCTAAGATCTCATCCCACTCTTCATCCGCTACACTATATCCAGTAGGATTATGTGCAGGTGTATTTAAAATTAATAACAAGCGTTTTTGTTCTTTTAATAATTTCTTTGATTTTTCTTTTAGTCCTTCAATATTATACTTCCCATTTTTATCAAAGATATCAAAAGTTTCCACTCCTCTATCTATTTCCTCTGTAATGGTCTTGTATGGTGACCAGTACCAGTTCGTAGTAAGTATACTATCACCTGGATTTGTATAATTCCAGACAGCCTGTTTTACTCCTCCAGTACCTCCAGGGGTTGCAACTGCTCTAATATGAGCATCTGGTTTGTACTGACCAAAACAATTTTCTTCTGCTGCTTCCAAAAACTCCTTAGTTCCTTGAATTGGTGCATAAGCTGCAATATCTGCATTGTTCAAAGCTTTCAAAGTGCTATAAACAGAATCGAAAGCAACTAAGCTTCCATCGTCTTCCATTAATGCCCCTAAGGTTGAATTAATTACCTTATCTTCCCCATACTTTTCCTTTGCTTGTGCCGCTTTTCCTGCTATCATAAAAATTGGATCATTTTTAGCAGGCCATTTTCCGTGTTCTGATACCATTGTTGACATTTTATCACCTCGTGTTTTATTTATTAAATAATACTATTTATTCACTTTTTTTTCAATGAATAATCTCTACCCCAAGTTATTTAAATAAAAAAATATTTATAAAACTCTTGCTTCACCTCTATATATTACACCTCTACTACCATTTACAGTTAAAAATTCTCCATCCTCTACTTCTGTAAATACGTCTTCAAAACCTACCACTACCTCCAGGCCTAAATTCATTCCTGCAATAAAGGCATGGGATGTAAGTCCACCTTCTGTAGTAACAACTGCACTTGCTTTTTCCATAAAAGGTATCATATCTTTTTCAGTCATAGTTGTAACTATAATGTCACCTTCATTAAATTTACTTTCAATTTCTTCTGCTGTTTTACCTAACACTGCCTTACCGTAAATTGTTTTCTTTCCTGCTCCAACACCTTTAAATAAAAGTTCACTTACTACGTGTACCTTTATAAGATTTGTACTTCCCGCTATTCCTACTGGAACTCCAGCTGTAACTACAACTAAATCTCCGTTACTAATATAGCCTTTTTCTAATGCTTCACTTACAGATAAGTCTATTAATTCATCTGTTGCATCTACTTTTTTTATTTTTATAGGATAGGCTCCCCATACTAAAGACATTTTTCTCATTACCTTATTAGAATGAGTTGCAGCTATAATTGGTACCTTAGGTCTAAACTTAGCTACCTCTCTAGCTGTATAGCCTGATGATGTTGCTGTTATTACAGCAGATGCATCTAGGGACAATGTGGTTCTACATGTTGCAACACTTATAGCATTGGTGATAGTATTGTCAGAAATATCTGATTTGGTCTTAAATATTTCTTCATAATCTAAGGAATCCTCTATTTTACAAGCAATATTCACCATGGTTTCTACGGCTTCAACTGGATACTTTCCAGCCGCCGTTTCTCCCGAAAGCATAATTGCATCTGAACCTTCGAATATAGCAGTCGCTACATCACTTACCTCAGCTCTTGTAGGTCTTGGATTCCTTATCATTGAGTCAAGCATTTGAGTAGCTGTTATTACAGGTTCTCCCACTTTATTACATTTGTTTATAATATCTTTTTGTACTAATGGCACCTCTTCAGCATCTATTTCAACTCCTAAATCACCTCTAGCAACCATTATGCCATTTGAAACCCTTAGTATCTCATCTATATTATCTACACCTTCTCTATTTTCTATCTTTGATATTATTCCTACTTCTTTACAGCCACTATTTTCTAAAAATTCCCTAATCTCTAAAACATCTTCTTTTTTTCTTATAAAGGATGCTGCGATGAAATCAACATTATTTTCTATACCAAAAATTAAATCTTTTTTATCTTTATCCGTTAGAGAAGGAAGATTCAATTTAACATTAGGTATATTAACACCTTTTTTGTCTTTAATTACTCCAGAATTAAGTACCTTACATCTTACGTCCTGGTCACTCATAATTTCTACTACTTCTAAACTAATCAAACCATCATCTATAAGAACATAATTTCCCAATTCTAAATCTTTTCCCAAATTTTTATACTGTATATGACCTTCTTTTTGATTACCAATTATTTCCCTAGAAGTCAAAATATATTCATCATCTTCTTTCAAGCTAATGATTCCATTCTCAAAATTTCCAGTTCTTATCTCAGGACCTTTAGTGTCCAACATGATTCCTATGTGAACACCCATCTCTTTAGAAACTTCTTTTAACATATCCATTCTTTTCTTTTGTTCCTCATGAGTCCCGTGGGAAAAGTTAAACCTTGCTACATTTAAACCGGTGTTAATTAGTTTTTTTAAAATTATTTTGTCGTCTGTTGCAGGTCCCAATGTACATACAATTTTTGTTTTTCTCATATTTACCTCCTAAATCGAAAGAATTTTGGTTAATTCAAAGGCCTCATTATCAAAATTCTTTTCCATATTTAAAGCTTTTTCTATTTCTATATCAAATATTTTTCCGTCTTTTGTTCCTAAAACTACGTTATTCCTTCCTTCAATTAAGCATTTTACAGCATTAGCTCCCATTCGACTTCCTAATAACCTGTCAAAGGATACAGGAGTACCTCCTCTTTGAATGTAGCCAAGAACTGTACATCTAATTGGTACATCTATATGTTTGTTAATTTGATCTCTTATACTATATGCATCTCCTGCTCCTTCTGCAAGCATTATAATACTGTGTTTTTTTCCTCTAGCCATTCCTTGATTTATTTTATCAGCAACTTTTTCTATGCTTATTTGAATTTCGGGAATCAAAACCATTTCAGCTCCACCGGCTAATCCTGAGTAAAGAGCTAAGTCACCACAATTTCTTCCCATAACTTCCATAATAATAGTTCTTTCGTGGGAAGATGATGTATCTCTGATTTTACTTATAGCATCTAGGATTGTTTCTAAAGCCGTACTAAAACCTATTGTATAATCAGTATAGGCTAAATCATTATCTATTGTACCTGGTATTCCAACTGTTTTGACTCCTGCTTCACTAAGCTCTTTGGCTCCTTTAAAAGATCCATCACCACCTATTACCACTATACCATCTATATCTCTGTATTTTATAGTATCTAAAGCTTCTTGAAAGCCTTCTTCAGTCATAAACTTCTTACACCTTGCAGTACCTAAAGCAGTACCGCCTCTGTGAATAATATCCGCAACAGAAGACAAATCCATTTTTTCAATATCATTTTCTATAAGTCCTCTGTATCCTTTATTAATTCCTAGTACATTTATATCATTATAAATTCCATATCTTACAACTGCTCTTATAGCGGCATTCATTCCCGGTGCATCTCCACCACTGGTTAATACTCCAATTGTTTTCATTATACCTCCTTGTTGGGCTTTTAAAGTCCCTGTACATATTTTTATGTCCCTTTATTGTACCACAACTTTTTCTACTTATAAAACTTTATTTAATTACTACATTTTCCTCTCCTAAAAGCTCTTTTAATTCTACCTCAAATAATTTATTAGAAGCATCTCCCCTATATTTTTTAGGTAATTTATAATTTTTGTCTTCCTTTTCTACATAAACAGCAACTTGATTAATTCCAACATAATTTTTAATTAACTTTATGATTTTTTTCTTTTCATTTTTTAGATTCTTATTTTTTTCAATTTTCAAATATATTTTTTTATTTAAATCTTTATTTAAGGACCTAAACTTTTCAGAAATTATCTTAGGGTTTTCATCTTCTTTATAGCTTAATTTCCCTTCCACTAAAACTATATTATCTTCTTGAATAATTTCACTATATCTATCTAGGGTGTTTGGAAAAATAATCAATTCTACCGAACTATATAAGTCTTCTAAAGTAGCAAAAGCCATTAAATTATTGTTTCTAGTTACCTTATTTTGTTTTTTTATTATTATTCCTGCTATAGAAACTTTTGCTCCGTCATAAAGCCTTCTATCCATCTCTACACTGTGTTCTTGACTCAACTCTATTAATTCAGAGCTATTTGTATTGCTCATCTCTTCTATTACTTCTTCAAATTCTGACAAAGGATGTCCCGTTAAATATATACCCAACATTTCTTTTTCTAAATTTAATTTAACCTTTTCATTAAATTCTTTTAATTTAGGAAGCTTGTCTTTAGGTATGAATTTTTCCGTTAATTTATCACTATCAAACAAAGATACTTGACCTTCTACATTGTTTTTTCGCTGCTTGCTTATACCATCTATAGTTTTTTCATGAATAGCAATCAGCTGAGATCTCTTTGCTCCCGTACTATCAAAAGCTCCCGCCTTAATCAAAGATTCTATCTGTCTTTTATTTAATACTGATGTTGGTACCTTTTCACAAAAATCTACAAAACTTTCGAATCTTCCTTTTTCTCTTCTAATTTTAACTATCTCTTCAATAGCTCCAGCTCCTACATTTTTTACTGCAGCTAATCCAAACCTAATTTTCTTGTCTTTCACTATAAATTTACACTCACTGTAGTTTATATCCGGAGGTAAAACTTCAATGTCTAATCTTCTGCATTCTCTAATATATTTTGATACTGAATCCGAATTTCCCATTATACTTGAAATCTGAGCTGCCATAAACTCCACCGGATAATAACTCTTCAACCAAGCAGATCTATAAGCTAGGGCTGCATAAGCAGCTGAATGAGATTTATTAAAAGCATAATTAGCAAAATCAATCATTAAATCATATATTTGATTTGCTCTTTTTTCATCTACTCCCTTCCTTACAGCTCCTCTTATTTCAATATTGCCATTTTTATCTTTTTTACCATGTATAAAATACTCTCTTTCTTTTTCCATAACCTTCATTTTCTTTTTACTCATAGCTCTTCTAACCAAATCAGACCTTCCCATGGAAAAGCCACCAATATCTCTAACTATCTGCATAACTTGCTCTTGATATACCATACATCCGTAGGTTACATCAAGAATGCTTTCTAGTTTTGGATGAAGATATTCTATATTTTCAGGATTAGATTTGTTTTTTATATATGTTGGTATTTGAGCCATAGGTCCCGGTCTATAAAGAGCATTAGCAGCTACAATATTTTCGAAGTTATCCGGTTTCATCTCCTTTAGTATAGCTCTCATGCCCGTGCTTTCAAATTGAAATATTCCTAGAGTATTTCCCTCAGCAAACATTTTATAAACTTCTGGATCATCAAAAATCATATTATCAAAATCTACTTTAATATCATGATTTTTTTCTATTAGTTCTTTTGCATCTCTTGTTACTGTTAAAGTTCTCAATCCTAAGAAATCCATTTTCAAAAGGCCTAACTCCTCCAGTTCTGTCATATTGTACTGAGTAGTTATAACCTCCTTATTTCTGGATAAAGGAACATATTCAGTTATAGGAAGCTTTGATATAACTACTCCTGCTGCATGAGTTGAAGTATGTCTTGGCAATCCTTCTACCTTTCTTGAAATATCTATAAGCTCTTTTATATCATCATCTGTCTCATAAAGTTCTCTTAATTTTTCATTCATTCTTAAAGCTTTTTTTATTGTAATACCGATCTCCATAGGTATTCTTTTTGCTATAAAATCCACATCTTTATAGCCGAAATTCATTGCTCTACCTACATCTCTTATAGCTCCACGGGCTGCCATAGTTCCAAAGGTAACTATTTGAGCTACCTTGTCGTCTCCGTATTTTTCTACAACATAATCTATTACTTCTTCTCTTCTTTCATAGCAAAAATCTATATCAATATCCGGCATTGATACTCTTTCCGGATTTAAAAATCTTTCAAAAATTAGATTATATCTTAAAGGATCTATATCTGTTATTTTAAGAGCATAAGCAACTATACTACCTACTGCTGAACCTCTTCCAGGCCCTACCATTATCTCCTTTTCTTTAGCATATCTTATGAAATCCCATACTATAAGAAAATAATCAACATAGTCCATATTTTTTATTACACCTAATTCATATTCTATTCTTTTTTGAACTTCATCAGTTATATCATCATATCTTTCATTCAAACCATCAGTACACAACTTCTCTAAATATTCATATTTTTCAAATCCCTCTGGAACATCAAAATTAGGTAGATGAGTTGTAGAAAAATCAAGTTCTACATGGCATCTTTCTGCAATCCTGTTTGTATTTTCTGCAGCCTCTTCCATATTGGGGAAAATTTCCATCATTTCATCATATGATTTAAGATAAAATTCCTCTGAAGGAAATCTCATTCTTTCTTCATCTACAGTCTTTTGAGTTTGAATACATAAAAGTATATCGTGAAACTTTGAATCCTCTTTATCTATATAGTGAGTATCATTGGTTAAAACCAAAGGTATATCAAATTCCTCACCAATTTCAATTAATTTTTCATTTATTAATTTTTGCTCTTCTATTCCATGCTCCTGCAACTCTAAAAAATAATTATTATCCCCAAAAATTTCCCTATATTCAACAGCTGTCTTTTTTGCTTTTTCATAATTACCATCAAGAATAAGAGAAGGGATTTCTCCTGCAATACATGCACTTAAGCAAATTAAACCTTGCGAGTATTTTTTAAGTATACTTTTATCTACCCTAGGTTTATAATAAAAACCCTTAGTAAAACCTTCTGATACTATTTTCATAAGATTCTTATATCCCTCTTGGTTTTCTGCAAGAAGTATGA
>CAYMUD010000073.1:0-6858 GCA_964393495.1 uncultured Clostridia bacterium
GGGAATCATTAAAGGGAAACCGCTTTTCGGCGACGGGAAGTTGATTTTGGGGAAAACCTACTGGACCTAAGCCGTAAAATTAATCTATATTATTGCCATTAATTTATTAATTAAGATGTTATATATATAATGAGGAGTTTTAATGAAAAAAAAGAAAACTTTTAACAGCTGGATTCTAATAATAATAGCAGTAACGGTTGTACTTGCTGCGGGATTTAGTATAATTTCAGAACTTGCATTAAGTAAGTTAAATATATTTTTTGCTTTTATTACTCTTATTTTGATAATTTTTATTGGTGTATTTTTTGATATTATAGGAGTTGCTTCTGCTGTAGTTGATGATAAATTTTTTCATGCTATGGCTTCAAGAAAAATTGAAATAGCAAAATATAGTCTTTTTATTACTAAAAATGCAGCAAAATTTTCCAGTTTTTGTTCTGACGTAATTGGAGATATAGCTGGAATTGTCAGTGGAGCTGCAGGAACTGTAATCGTAATAAGTTTAATAAGTACTTATGGTATAAAAAATGGATCAATATTAACGGTTATAATGAGTAGTACTATAGCTGGTCTTACTGTAGGAGGCAAAGCCTTAGGTAAAGAAATAGCTATTAATAAGTCTAAAGAGATAATATTATTTTCAGCTAAAATAATAAAATTTTTAGATAAATTTTTTAAGTTTGTGTAGGTGTTGTTATGTCAAATAAAAAAATAAGAATAGATAAATTACTGGTAGAAAAAAAACTTTTTGATTCTAGAGAAAAGGCAAAAAGGGCGTTGATGGCTGGTAATGTAAAAATAAATCATGAAATTATAGATAAACCAGGAACAAAGGTTGATATAAAATCAAATCTTGAGGTTTTGGAAAGAATGAAATATGTTAGTCGCGGGGGCTATAAGTTAGAAAAAGCTCTGAAGGATTTTGATATAAACATTAAAGATAAGGTTTGTATGGATATAGGTGCTTCAACAGGAGGATTTACCGACTGTATGTTACAAAATAAGGCTAAGAAGGTATATGCTGTAGATGTAGGATATGGGCAACTTGATTGGTCTTTAAGAAATAATCCAATAGTTGAAGTTTTTGAAAGAACTAATTTTAGATATTTTGATACAGATTCTATAAGTGAGAAAATTTATTTTTTTACAGCAGATGTTTCTTTTATATCTTTAAAACATATATTTCCAAATGTAGACTTATTATCCGAAGAGTATTCTGTTTTTCTAACCCTAATAAAACCCCAATTTGAAGCAGGTAGAGATAAGGTTGAAAAAGGCGGTATAATAAGAAATATAAATACACATTACGAAGTATTAGAAAATGTAGTAAATATAGCCTTAAGTAATAATTTTTTCATAGAAGAGCTAACCTTTTCGCCTATAAAAGGAGCAAAAGGAAATATCGAATACCTTGCTAAATTTACTAAAGATAAGGAAAAAGCTTTTAGTAATACTGAAAAATTAATTGATAAAATAATTAAAACTGCTTTTTCACAATTAAAGGATTGAAATTAGTGTATAAATATGCAATAATATAAACTATATAAATTAAACACAGGAGAGAAAAAATGAAAAAATATACAAGACAAACAAAGATACTTGAATTAATTAATGAAAAAGAAATTGAGACACAAGAAGAATTAGCAAAAGAATTGAAAAATGCTGGAATAGACGTGACACAGGCAACTATTAGTAGAGATATTAAAGAGCTTAGGCTTATCAAGGTAACCAGTAAATCAGGTAAGTATAAATACGGTACTATACAAGAAAGTCAGAACTCAATTTCTGATAGACTTGTTAGAATATTTAAAAACTCTATAATAACTATAGAAATTTCAGGTAACTTGATTATTATAAAAACTATTCCTGGAGCAGCACAAATATGCGGTTCTGCAATAGATTCTCTACAGTTTGGTTCTATTATAGGCAGCATTGCTGGAGATGATACGGTTTTTATAGCTGTTAGAGACGGTGAGGAAGAAATAGAGGAATTAAAAAGTCAATTATACAATTTAATTAACTAATTGGAGGAAATATGCTTGCTAATTTAAGTATTAGTAACTTTATTATATTTGATAATATTGAAGTAGATTTTTTCAAAGGATTTAATGCTTTCACAGGAGAAACTGGGGCTGGAAAATCAATGATTATCGATGCAGTCCTTCAACTGCTGGGAGAGAAATCAAATAGAAACTTTGTAGGCAATAACAATGATACTGCTATTGTACAAGGTTTGTTTTTTGTGGAAAACAAAGATTTAGAAGAATGTTTAAGAAGGAATGACGTAGAATTTGATAGTGAAAACGGTATTATAATTAATCGTAAAATTTATAATACTGGTAGATCCACTGCGAAAATAAACGGCACTCTTGTAAATATAAACTTTTTAAAAGAAATAAGGGAATACTTGATAGATGTCCACGGACAATACGAACAACAGAGTATTTTAGATAAAGATAAGCATATTGAAATACTTGATGACTTTATAAAAGATAAAATATTACATATAAAATCAGAATATAAAGAAAAGTATAAAAATTTAGTTAATATAAACAGTCAGATTAAACAAATAGAAAAAAAACTTGAAAACAAAGAAGATAGAATAGAATTTTTAAAATTTCAAATAAATGAAATTGAAAAAGCTGAATTAAAAGAAAAAGAAGAAGAAGAACTTTTTGTGGAGCATAAATACCTTTCAAACATTGATAAATTAAATAGTAATCTAAATCAAGCTAATTATAATCTCAACTATTCAGAAGAATCAGTAGTAGAAAAGTTAAGTACTGTAATAAATGATTTATCACAGGTTTCTGAATTAGATGAGGATATAAAAAGCTTAGAAAATATGCTTAGTGATAAATACGAAGAGTTAAAGGATATAGCCTACGATTTAAGAAATTATATGGAAGGTATAAATTTAGATCAAAATAGATTAAAAAAAATAAATAACAGACTTTCTACAATAAGTGACTTAAAGAGAAAATATAAACTCGAAGTATGTGATATAATAAGAAAAAAGGACGACAATGAAAAAGAGTTGGATATTTTATTAGGGTTAAACGAAAAATATGAGTCCTTTAGTAATCAAAGAGATGTACTATATAAAGAATTAAATATACTCGCATCTAAAATGCATGGAATTAGAATGAAAAATGCTTCAAGTCTTGAAAAATCTGTAACTAAAGAACTTGAGGAACTGAATATGAAAAATATAACTTTTAAAATTTCTATTGAAGAAAAAGATAAATTTAACGAGAATGGAAAAGATATAGTTGAATTTTTGATTTCTACTAATCCAGGCAGCAAGTTGGAATCTTTTTCGAATATATTATCCGGCGGAGAAGTATCTAGAATAATGCTTTCTTTAAAATCTATTCTCAATAAAATAGACGATATTCCTACTATGATTTTTGACGAAATAGATACTGGAATAAGTGGTAAAACAGCTTTTCTAATAGGTAGAAAAATCAAGAAAATTTCAAAAAAACATCAAGTGATATGCGTAACTCATTCACCACAAGTAGCAGCAAGTGCAGATCATCATTTTAAAATTGAAAAATATATAGATAACTTGAAAGCCGAAAGCAAGGTGGAAAAATTATCTTTTGATAATAGAGTAGAAGAAGTCGCTAGATTACTTAGTGGAGACAGGATAACAAAAAGTTCTTTAAAAAATTCTGAAGAATTGATTATAAATTCAAAGAAATAGGGGTAAATATGGAAAAGACGATAAAAGAAAAAAGTATTTATAAAGGGAAAATATTAGAGCTTAAAGTTTTAGATGTTGAATTGCCTGACAAAAAAACTTCAAAACGTGAAATAGTTATAAATGCAGATGCTGTAGTTATAATTGCTTTTGATGATAACAATAATTTGTATTTTGTAAAACAGTATAGAAAAGCTATTGAGGATTATTTGCTAGAATTGCCTGCAGGTAAAATAGATCCGGGGGAATCGCCAGAAACAAGCGCAAAAAGAGAACTTGCTGAAGAAATAGGTTATACTGCTAAAAATATGGATTTTTTATTTAGTATATATTCGAGTCCTGGATTTTCCAAAGAAAAAATACATGTATATCAAGCTTCTGACCTAATCAAAAAGGATGCAGATTGTGATGATGATGAATTTATTGAAATAATAAAAATACCCTACGAGGAAGTTTTACAGCAGATAAAAAGAAAAAAGATTGAAGATTCTAAAACAGTATCGGCAGTATTGTTTTACAGTCAATTTATAAGTAAGTAGGGTGATTTAATTGGAAGAACTTTTAGTAGAATACCAACATTTTTTAAAAAAGAATACGAATAAATCAAAAAATACCGTGAATTCTTATATTAATGATATTCATAAATTTTATGATTATATATGTAACAGTAGTGATTCTACAGATTTATTAAGTGTTAAAAAAACAAATATTTTATCTTATATTATACATTTGCAAAATAAGTCTAGATCTACATCTACATTAGCAAGGATACTATCATCTTTAAGATTTTTTTACGATTACTGCTACAGTAAAAAATTAGTTTCAAATAATCCTTGTTATAAAGTCAAAACACCAAAGGTTGAAACAAATAGCGCTGATTATCTACAAGAAGATGAAATAGTTAGCTTAGTCGAAAAACCAGACCTGGATAATTATTACGGATTAAGAGATCGAGCTATGTTGGAATTAATGTATTCAACAGGAATAAAGGTTTCAGAAATTGTTGACTTAAAGATGGATGATTATAAAAGAAAAGGTCCTTATATTTTAATTGGAAACGATAGAGTTCTTCCTATAGGGAGAACTGCAGATAGTTTTTTAAAAAGATATATAGATGAAGATAGAGGAAAGTTGGATAAAGGCAAAGATTCAACCTATCTATTTTTAAATAAAAGTGGTAAAAGATTATCCAGGCAAGGTTTCTGGAAAAAAATCAAAAAATATGCTAATCAAGTTAAAATAAGGAAGAATATTACGCCTCAGGTTATTAGAAATACTTTTGCATTTCATTTACTAAATAATGGGGCTAGCTTACAGGCTGTAAGTCAAATGCTTGGACACAATAGTATTCAAACAACACAACAGTATATTAAAAATTATGATATTAAAATCTTAGATGAGTTTGCAAAAAATCATCCAAGAGCTTAAAAAGGAGGAAGTAAATTGTTTAAAAGAGCAGTAATTATAGTACTAGACAGCGTAGGGGTAGGAGAAGCACCAGATGCTGAGGAATACGGAGATTTAGGTAGTAATACTTTAATGCACGTATATCAAAAAAATGACAACTTTAAGCTTCCTAATCTAGAAAAATTAGGAATTACTCATATAAAAGGATTAGAGGAAATTAAAAATAAAGATGTAATACCTCAAGGATCTTATGGTAGAGGTAAAGAACTTTCAAAAGGTAAAGATACAACTACTGGACACTGGGAAATAAGTGGCTTGTTATTAGAAAATCCTTTTCCTACATATCCAAATGGATTTCCAGAAGAAGTTATAAAAGAGTTTGAAAAAAGAACAAATAGAAAAACATTAGGTAATAAGGCTGCTTCTGGAACTGTAATTATAGAAGAGTTAGGTAAAGAACATTTAGATACGGGGGCTTTGATAGTATATACATCTGCGGACAGTGTTTTCCAAATTGCCGCACATGAAGATGTATTAAGCCATAAGGAGCTTTATAAGGTTTGCGAAATAGCAAGAGATGTATTAAAGAATGAACACGCTGTAGGAAGAGTTATAGCTAGACCTTTTGTGGGAGAGCCTGGAAGTTTTAAAAGAACTGATAAAAGAAAAGACTTTTCTCTAAAGCCTATAAGCAAAACTTTACTTGATTACTTGAAAGAAGATTCTAAAGATGTAGTAGCTATTGGTAAGATAGAAGATATATTCGCAGGAAGAGGAATCACTAAGGCTATTCATACAAAAAATAATTTGGATGGTATCGAGACTACTTTAAAAGAATTAAATGAAGATACTGAAGGATTAATTTTCACAAATCTTGTTGAATTTGACATGATATTTGGACATAGAAACGATCCTAAAGGATACGGTAATGCTTTAAAGGAATTCGATGATAAACTTCCTGAAATATTAGAAACTTTAAAGGATGATGATCTACTAATCATTACAGCAGATCACGGTTGCGATCCTACAACAAAAAGTACAGATCATTCGAGGGAATACGTACCTATAGTTTTTTATGGGAAAAATATTAAGGAAAACAATAACCTTAATACAATAGAATCTTTTGGGTCCATTGGAAAAACTATTTTAGCTAATTTTAATATAGAAAACGATCTTATTGGAGAAAATCTATTAGATAAAATATTAATTAAGGATAATTAATATGAGAGTATATGATATTATCGAAAGAAAAAAACTAGGAAAAGAGTTAACAAAAAAAGAAATAAAATATATTGTAGATGGTTATGTTAAAAGTGAGATACCTGATTACCAGGTATCCGCTCTTCTTATGGCTATTTATTTTAAAGGTATGTCTCCGGAAGAAACCTTTAATTTAACAAAAGCTATGATAGAATCAGGTGACACAGTAGATCTTTCTAAAATTAATGGTATCAAGGTAGATAAGCACAGTACCGGAGGAGTAGGAGATAAAACGTCTTTAGTACTTCTGCCATTAATGGCTTCCTTTGGTTTAAAAGTTTCTAAGATGTCTGGAAGAGGACTTGGCCATACTGGAGGTACCATTGATAAATTAGAATCTATTGAAGGCTTTAATGTGAATTTAACAAGAGAAAAAATGTTTCGCATTGTAAATAAAGTAGGATTTGCTATAGCTGGTCAAACAGGCAATCTAGTTCCAGCAGATAAAAAGCTGTATTCTTTAAGAGATGTAACTGCAACTGTAG
>CAYMUD010000074.1:0-6807 GCA_964393495.1 uncultured Clostridia bacterium
TCATTTCTTCAGCTGCTTTTAAATCTTCTACAACATTTCTTTCAGGCATATCTTTACTTCCATGAGCATATGTAGCAGCTTCTACTTCTTCATCAGTTATATCTGTAAGATTTAATTCTCTAAAAATAGCTTGTATTGCCTTGGCAGCTTTATTTCTTATTTTAATTACTTCTTCTTCTTTAACTGGTTGCAATCCTCCATCTATTTTTAAATCTCTTTGAATTATGTTCCAGTCATCATAATCTTCAGCATCCCAATTTGAACCCGCAAACATATTATCGTAGTTTGGTGTACAACTGTATCCTGAACATATAAAATCTGTTCCTGGTACCATCTGCATTAGTGATCTTGCAGTTTTTCTAATATCAGAATGAGTAAATGTTTGGTCGTTACTTGAAGCACATTCAAGGTCCATCATCATAGCTATTAAATTCTCAGCAAGTATCGCTCTAACTCCTCCAGGTACTCCTCCAGGTACTCCAACACAACTTACAGAACCGTTTTGAATACCTTGAACTCCTGCACCTTTAGTTACATAAAGACACCTTGCTTCCAAGTAAAGCATTGATTTTCCTTCAGCATATCCCATAAGTACCTCTGAGCCTGTACCGGAAGTAAATCTCATTTTTAATCCTCTAGAAGCATAAGCAGACGCTAAAAATGCTTTAGACCAAGGTGTGTCGTCTCCATCCATAAACACTGCTTCTGTTCCGTAAACTGAAACTGTCTCTGCGTATGCAGTAAGTCCTCTCATACCTAACTTAAGTTCAGTTGCTTCTTCTATAGCACATTGTGTAAGTATTCCTGGTCTACCAACTTGACCTCCAACTAACAAAGCTAGTGCATTAAATGGTGCATATCTAACAATACCAACAGTCGTTTCTTCTTCATCAAATCCTCTTAAAGCAGCCTCTGCTGCATCTGCCGCTATTTGCACAGGATTATCTTTTAAGTTTGTAACATGACATTGGTTAGATGGTATTTTTCTAGCTCTCATTTTATTTAATGCCATCATCATTTCTAAAACTGTCATTTTTCCAACTACTTCTACAGCTTTTGCAGGTGTCATAGCAGTTGTATACTCTATAATTTCATCTCTCGTTACATTTATATCTACTAGCATTCTAGCTAATTTTAAAGAATCCATATTTGAAACCTTTTCAGCGTTTTCAACATTAATTCCATATTCAGCTATAAATGTATCTAGCATATCAAATTCTTCTTTTTTCTTACCATCTAGTTCTACTATTTCTCCATTTACTACCTTTACACTAGGTTTTGGATCGTATGGGCTATCCATTGCAATTAATCCAACTTCAGGCCACTCATTTATAAATCCATCCTTATTTACTGGTCTATTTTCAAGAACTTCAAATCTTTTCGATCTCATTAATTCTGCCTCCTTTTCTTAAATATACGGTACTGTTACAGAATTTGCTTCTCCACCTAGTGTTTCTAGTAGAGGCAATCCAGCTTCTTTAGCTCCTATTATAGCTTGTCTCACAGCCCCTGAATCTCCTGATACAAATACAATTGTCTCATTTGAAAAACTAGTTCCATCTGCTGGCGTAGCTAATCCAACTACATCAACGTTGGCAGATTTAACAGCTGTATCAGCCATTACAACTCCTATTGCTGCAGGCGCTCCTACAGATATACCAAAAGCTTTTCCTATTGGTGCTCCAAATGCTTTATTAAGGGCATAGCTAGCTCTTGCAGAATATTGTAATTCAAGATGTCCAGCTTCATTTGCATATACATCTCCAAAAGTTCTTTCTATTTCTTTTAAAGTTACTTCAACAGCTCTTCTAGCATCAGATACATCTTCAGCTCCAAATATAATTAAAGAACCATGACCTGCTCCACCTTCAGTATCTCTAGGTAACTCTATTTTTAATACTTCTGTATTAGTTGCCTTTACAGCTTCATCAGCAGCAAAAATATGAGGTCCTGCTCCAGTTCTTGCTCCTACTATACCTATTGATCTGTATTTTTTATCAATATCTAGTAATCCGTGTATTGAAGTATCAACATTTGCAATAACCAATCCAATAGTTTTACCTAATTCACAGCTACCAACAAATTCAGTTGAAGTACAACCTTTGGAAGCACTTTTCTTAACTGTTTCTTCATCGCTTTGTGAGCTTGATTCCATTTTTTTCATAACTTCACCCATGATTTTTTCCATCATTTCATCTTTCATTTAAAATCCTCCTAACTATTTTTCGTTCTTTGGTAATATTTTCTCAACATCAGAATGAGGTCTCGCAATAACGTGTACCCCTACAACTGTTCCAACTTTTCCAGCAGCAGCTGCGCCAGCATCAGTAGCCGCTTTTACTGCTCCTACATCGCCTCTTACCATTACAGTAACTAATCCTGTTCCTATTTTTTCATAGCCAACAAGAAAAACGTTTGCAGATTTAACCATAGCATCAGCCGCTTCAATACATCCTACTAACCCTTTGGTTTCTACCATTCCTAAAGCTTCTTTAATCATTTCATTACCTCCTTTTTTATTTATACTAATTATATGATGGATAGTATCGTATTTAATTGCTAACAAAGTGCATTCTAATTATAATTGACATTTAAAATTATGTATTATTTTGTCTTTTACGGGTATTTTACTAAGGCAGTATGAATTATTTCCAGATAAACATATTATTTTTATTTATTTACTAGAAGAGTGCAATATTTTACCTTTATAAGAGTAATTCTTTGTTATATAATTGTGCAAACGTTTATTAGGAGATGTCTAAATGAAAAAAAATGAAGTTAGAAAATTAATGAATCTTAAAAATTTTATCGACATCGGAAAACTACAAAAAATTCAGAATGAATTTTCTACTGCTACCGGAATAGCTTCTGTTACAGTAGACTGTATTGGAAATCCAGTAACTAAAACCAGCAATTTTACAAAATACTGCGATTTAATAAGAAGTGACTCAAAACGAAAGAAAGCTTGTTATAAATGTGATGCTCATGGAGGATTACAAGCTGCTATTAAAGGTGGTCCTTATTTTTACACCTGCCATGGAGGCCTTACTGATTTTGCAATTCCTATCATTGTAAATGAAACTTATCTTGGTGCTGTTCTTGCGGGACAAATAAGACTTACTGAAGAAAATGAAGATCTAGATAATATTGTTAAACCTACTCCAAATTTACTTGATAATCCAGAATTAAAGGAGGCATATCTAGAAACTCCTGAACTAACCTTTGAACAAGTTCAAGCAGCAGCTGAAATGATATTTGCTGTCACAAATTATATTGTAGAAGGCCAATTTGTAAATATTATCCAAGAAAGATTAAATGATAAAAATATGAAACTACTAGAGTCTATTACAGTACAATCAGAACTCGAAAGATCTCTAAAAGAGGCAGAACTTAAAGCTTTACAATCTCAAATCAATCCACATTTTCTATTTAATGTACTTAACACTATCGGTCGTCTTGCATTAATGGAAAATGCAAAAAAAACAGAAAACATAATTTATTCTTTTTCTGATATGATGAGATATACATTAAAAAAGAACTCAACTCAATTAGTTGATCTCTCCTCAGAAATAGACCATGTTACAAACTATCTTTCTATTCAGAAATTGAGATTAGGTGAACGATTGAATTATAATATAGATGTACCTGAAAAGTTTAAAAGCATAAAATGTCCTTTTATGATACTTCAACCTATAGTTGAAAATAGTATAAATCACGCTATCGAAAAAAACATTGAAGGTGGAAGTATAAATATATCAGCATTTCAAGAAGAGGATAAATTAATTATAAGTATTAGTGACGATGGTATTGGAATTGAAGAAGAAAAGATCGAAGAGATATTAAATGGAGAACATTACGACAAAAGTAATGATAGTGGTATAGGCTTATATAATGTAAATATGAGACTTATGCATCATTATGGAAGTGAAAGAGGACTAAAAATCAAAAGTAAAAATAATAATGGAACCCAAGTTGATATCATTATTAATGCTGAAAAAATAGATGATAGTAATCAAGGTGTTAAATTATGAAGAAAATTTTATTGGTAGAAGATGAAGAAATCGAAAGAAATGCACTTAGAATGATAATCCAAGAAAGTGGTCTTCCTGTTAAGATAATAGGAATGGCATCAAATAGTGTAGAAGCTTTGAAACTTTTGGCCCAAAATAGCGTAGATTTAGTCTTTATGGATATAAAAATACCTGGTAAAAGCGGATTGGAATTGAGTAAAATTATCAAGAAAGATTATCCATCATGCTCTATTGTAATAACTACAGCACACGATGAGTTTGAATTAGCACACAAGGCAATAAAGCTACATGTTGATGATTATTTATTAAAACCCATCAGAAGAAACAAAATAGTTGAATCTATCAAGAAATATTGTCTGGAAAAAAGTAACTCAAACTTTGAAAAATGTAACGAATATATAGATTCTATTATTAATGAAATAATACAAGATAACTACACTTCATCTATAAAAAAATCAGAAGAACTAATAGATTGCATCTTTGAAATATCTTCTGGAAATTTACAAAGCATATGGGATTTAGTTAAAAAGTCTGCTAATAAAATATATTCTTATACTGATAATTTTGAAATTAATAATAAAAACAACATTAAAAAGTATTTATTTTATCTTGAGAATAAAAAAGAGATTTACTCAAATAAGTATATATTGAAATTAAATTTCACTAATTTTATAAAATCAATTATTAAGGAGTTATTAAAAAATAAGAATGGTTTTACCGGCAACATAAATGATATAGTAGCTTATATTTATATCAATATAAATAAATATATTACCCTTGATGAAACTTCTGAATTTTTTAATATAAGTCCATATTATTTAAGTAAAGTTTTCAAAAAAGAAACAGGTTTAAACTTTTCAGAATATATTACTATTACAAAAATAAATATTTCTAAAAATCTTCTTATACATACTGATATGCAAATTGTAAATATAGCAATAGATTTAGGTTACAGTGAAGCTAACTATTTTAGTAAAGTTTTCAAAAAAATAGTAGGGGAATCACCTACAAGCTATAGAGAAGAACATAAAGAACAAAAATAATACTCCACATAAAAGTTGGAATATTATTTTTGTTTAATTATTAAAGAAAATTATTATAAGACTACCACTCCCTATTAACAGGAATTTCCTGCTCATAAATCTTACCATTGGAGTCTTCAGCTTTTATCACAAGAACTATTTCTGAATTCTCATAGGATACCTCTTCATCAAAATTATAAACTCCATCGATATCTATTATAATCTTCGAATTACCTTTTACTTCACGTACAATTTCCTCTTCACCTTCACTTCTAATGTCTAATTGTTCCCAGTTGTCTCCATTTATAAAGTCCATAGTATCAAGTAAGGTTTCATCCACATAAACCTCTCCTATCAAACTTACTATTTCTAAGTCTTTTGCGTATTCTTCAAAAACACTGTATCTTTCTACATTTTTATATGCTAGTAAATTAAAGTGAAAATTTTGAATTTCTTTTTCAGCATTGGCAGAAGATCTGTGAACATGACTGTCAAAAACTATCAAGTTATTAATTGTTGATTTTACGTAAAGTTGATCTACATCGTCACTTCTTTTACTTTCTTCACTTTCTCCAACTACTGAAAACTCATAATCCTTATCAGAATCTAGTTTAAGGGTATCTGTATAAACCATTGACTCTTCATAACCTTCCATCTCTAAAGTCTCCTGGTAATTGTTGTCATCCTTAATCACCAGATATAATTTTTCTCCTTTTTTTAATTCATTAAATTCTATAGATATATCTATATCTACTTTTTCTTCTTCAGGATAGTATTCTACCAACTTGAATTCATGGCTTCTCATCCACATTTTTTCTTGGTTGAATTGATTTAATGAATTTTGAACTGAATTACTAATACCACCAATTCTACTTTCTAAATTTCTGTAGTTGTTATTTATATTTAGTATCATATTTTCTAAATTATCAATTTTGCTCATCAAATTTAAGTTGAAAAAAATCGTTACTGCTAAAAGTATTATTAGTATTATTATTACATTTTTATTATTCATTTAATTCTCCTATATAACTTTTTCGTATTGGATTTTGTAAAGATTGTAGTATATTCCTCTATTTGCTAATAGCTCTTGATGTTTACCCATTTCCTTAATTCTTCCCTTATGCATTACTATGATTTTATCTGCATTCTGAATAGTAGAAAGTCTATGAGCTACTACTAAGGTGGTTCTCCCTTTCATTAATTTTTCCATTGCATCTTGTATCAACATTTCTGTCTCTGTATCAATATTTGCAGTAGCTTCATCTAAAATAAGAATCTCTGGGTCAAAGGCTAATGTCCTTGCAAAAGAAATAAGCTGTCTCTGTCCAGCAGAAAAAGTAGCTCCTCTTTCATAAACTTTTTGGTCGTATTTTTTTTCCAATTTACAAATAAATTTATCTGCATTTACGTATTTTGAAGCCTTAAGAATTTCTTCATCAGTGATGCTTTCATCTCTCAACCGTATATTACTTTTTATATCCCCAGTAAAAAGGAAAACATCCTGCTGCATTTGTCCAATCTTTTCCCTTAATTCTTTTAAATCAATATCTTTTATGTTGATTCCATCTACAAGAATTTCTCCTTTTTGTATATCATAGTACCTGGAAATAAGATTTTGAATTGTAGTTTTCCCAGCTCCTGTAGCTCCTACAAAAGCAACTGTTTCCCCAGGTTTTACTGTGAAAGATACATCTTTTAGTATCCACTCATCTTCTTTATATTGAAACCAAACATTTTTAAACTCTATTCTTCCT
>CAYMUD010000075.1:0-1127 GCA_964393495.1 uncultured Clostridia bacterium
GCAATTAGACTATCTACTGCACCATTTTCTTCACACATTTCTACTATTCTTCCACTTTTTTCATATAAATCATCTTCACAGGTTTCATCTAGTATAAACATAAGGTCTACTGTTCCTTGTTTTGCTGGATAAGTTAAACCAAGATGTTTAGCTGATTCTAGTGCTGTTTCTTTTTCCATATATTCGATAGCTAATGGAGTTATGCCTTCTTGAAGTATTTTGGGAACTACGTCAGCTGCTTCTTCTTTAGAATCAAAAGATACCACAAGTGTACCAATGTGTTGATTCTTTGGATATAGTTTTAATGTTGCTTTAGTTACTATTCCTAAGGTTCCTTCACTACCAATTATCATATGTAGTAAGTCGTATCCCATGTTATTCTTTATCAGTTTTCCTCCAAAATTTACTAATTCTCCAGTAGGAAGAACTATTTCTACTCCTTTTACATGATTTCTCATAATACCGTGTTTTACTGCTCTTACACCACCGGCATTTTCGACAACCATACCTCCAATTTGAGCTCCTTCATCACCTGGGTGAACAGGAAAAAATAGTTTGTCATAAGGTGATAAAGCTTCTAATAAACCTTCTAGTGTCATTCCAGATTCTACAGTAATCATAAGGTTTTTATCATCAAATTCTACGGTTTTGTTTAATCTTTCTAATGATACTATAATGCTTGGTTGAGTCGGTATTGCAGCACCACAAAGTCCTGTTCCTCCTCCTCTTGCAACAATTGCAACTTTGATTTCATTAGCATATTTCACTATTTCAGAAATCTGTTCAGCTTTTTCTGGTTTTACAACTATACAATCCTCATCTGCAGTAGGTCTGATCTTAAATTCTGTTTCGTCGTATAGATAACTTTTCATCTGACTTAAATCGTCTACTACATAGTCTTGTCCGACTATTTCAACCATTCTATCAATTATTTCTTTTTTCATTTCTTTTCCTCCGCTCTGATATTTATTATGCTTCTACTTTCCATCCTTTAATTCCTTTTATTAATAATGGTATTATTATAACGAAAATCGCAATATATCCTAAAGTACCGTATCCTTTAGCTATTAATGGAAGTAAACCAAATTGAGCTATACTCCAAGTAATAACAACATATATAATTGATG
>CAYMUD010000075.1:1227-6696 GCA_964393495.1 uncultured Clostridia bacterium
GCTTGTATTCCTTGTGATAAAATAGGTGTAAATACCCCATACCAACCAAACTTAGTATAGTACTGAACTACTTGTGCTCCTGATGCGAATCCTCCGCCAAAGTGAGTTGTGAACCAAACAAATGCAACGGCAAAATATGCAGGCATCATTTCTTTTACAGCATCTTGTTTTACGTTAAGTTTTGCTTCTTTCATTTTTATCCTCCTTAAAATATATAAATAATTTTTTTTGTAAAACTACCCTCCTTTATTTATTTTTTATTTTATTAATTAATTTAGGTACTATTTCATAAATATCACCAACTATACCGTAATCAGCAACATTAAATATAGGTGCTGATGGATCCGTATTTATTGCTAGTATTCTTTCCGAATCTTTCATACCTGCTAAATGCTGCGGTGCTCCTGATATACCACATGCTATATACAGCTTAGGCTTAACTCTATTACCACTGTATCCAACTTGGTGAGATTTTTGAATATATCCTTCATCTACTAAAGGTCTCGAAGAACCAACAACTCCCCCCAGAGCATCTGCTAATTCTTTGATAAGTTTAAAGTCTTCTTTAGATTTTAGACCTTGTCCTGCTGAAACTACTACTTTTGCTTCTGATATATTAACATCTTGATGCTCAAGTTCTTCCAGTACTTTAACTAAATTGTACTCGGTAATATAAGGCTTTTCTCTAATTACTTTTCCTTTGCGACTGCTATCTACTGGATCTTCGTCAAACTCTTTATATCTTACAGTAGACATTTGTGGCATATTAGATGATTTTATATGGGCTAATATATTTTCACTAAAAGCTGGTCTAATCTGGATTAATTTATTGTCTTCTTCGTCAATTTCCAGTCCTGTACAGTCTGCTGTTAGTCCTGTTTTCAAAGCTGCAGCTACTCTTGGGGCTAAGGATCTTCCAAATGAAGTTGCTCCAAACAAACATATTTCAGGATTTATTTTTTCTAATAGATGAATAATATTCTTAGAATAAATTATTTCTTCCGGATTATTAAATATTTCATCTTCTATGTAGTATACTATATCTGCACCTTTGAGTATAAGTTCCTGAACATCCATATCCTTTGGACCTAGCACTGCACAAATGACAGGCTCATCTATTTTATCTGCTAGTTGTCTTCCTTTTGCTATTAGTTCATAACTAACTCTATGTATTTTTCCAAATTTTTGTTCTGCAAATACAAATACTCCCTTATATTCTTTATTCATACTAACCCTCCACTACCTTTATTTCTTTGAAAATATCCATTAATTCATCTATTCCTTCTTCTATATTATCTCTCCACAATTTTCCTTCTCTTTTAGTTTCTTTTGGAACTTCAATTCTTTTAACTACTGTAGGTGAACCTTTTATACCTACTTTTTCACCATTTAAGTGTTCTTCTAGTTCTTGATATCCCCATACAGTAATTTCAGCTTTTCTTGATCTCATTTTATCTTTGAATTTTGGTAAACTAGGACTGTTAATATCTTTAGTAACGGTAAGCAATCCAGGTAGTAACATTTCTTTAAGGTAGGTTCCTTCCCAAATATCTACTTTTGCCCTTAAAAAATCTGATACTTCATTAATTTCTGAAACGTATGCAAGATGAGGTATGTCTAAAATTTCTGCTATTTCAGATCCTACTTGTCCAGTGTCTCCATCTACGGTTTGCATTCCTGCTATAACTAAATCATAGTTTTGTATTTTTTTGATTCCGGCTGCCAATGTTAAAGAAGTAGCCCAGGTATCTGACCCACCAAAAGCTCTATCGCTTAATAATATTCCTTCATCTGCTCCTCTTGCAATAGCTTCCTTTAAAGCGTTTTCTGCTGAAGGTGGTCCCATACTTAATGCTGTTATATGAACATCTTCTTCTTTTCTTTTTAGTTGAACTGCTGCTTCTAAAGCATTTAAGTCAAATGGGTTGATTTCTGTACCTGCTGATTTTCTATCTATTACTCCTTTTTCTCTATCAAACTTTACTTTTTCCATATCTGGAACTTGTTTTATTAATACTACTATGTTCATTTCATCCTCCTTTATAAGCTTGTTATTCCGGTACCTGGATTTAGAATATTATTTGGATCGAATACCTTCTTTATTCCTCTTAAAATATCTAAGTGTTTATCAGAGTACTGTAAGTTAAGCCTGTTGTTTCTTATTTTTCCTACTCCGTGTTCTGCTGTTATCGTTCCTCCTAGTCCAACTGCAAGCTCAAATATGTTTTGTGATAAGTCATCGTAATTTTCTGGTTTACTTCCATCTTCTGTTATAATAAAGTTGTGAATATTACCATCACCGACATGTCCAAAGGATGGTATATATGCATCATATTTTAGGGATAGTTTTTCTATTCCATCCATATAATCATTTATACTTCCCATCGGTACACATACATCTAAAATATCAACTACTTGATCCTGAACACTAGGATATCCGTGACTTCTTATCTCTAGTATTGCTCTTTGTTCTTTGTATGTTTCTGCAATTAGACTATCAACTGCACCGTTATTTTCGCATTCTTCAACTATTTTCTCACTTACCTCATATAAATCCTCTTGTTTCTTTTCGTCAAGTATGAAATATAGGTCCAACTTACCTTTTTTTGCTGGCCATTCTAAGCCTAAATCATCTGCTGATTTTTCCATAAACTGTCTTTCTAAGTATTCTATTGCTAATGGAGTAATTCCTTTTTTTAGAATCTTAGGTACTACTTCTATAGCTGATTTTTTATCATCAAATGATATAAGTAAACTGCCGGAGTTTGAAGACTTTGGATATAGTTTTAAATAAGCTTTAGTTACTATCCCTAAGGTTCCTTCACTACCTATCATAAGATGAGTAAGATCATATCCAGTATTATCCTTTATGAGTTTTCCCCCGGTTTTTATTATTTCTCCTGTTGGTAGTACAATTTCCATTCCTTTAACATGATTTCTCATAACTCCATGTCTTACTGCTCTTACTCCTCCTGCATTTTGTACTATCATTCCTCCCACTTGTGCTCCTTCATCTCCAGGATGAACAGGGAAAAACAAACTATCATGTTTCTTGAATTCTTCTTCAAGATCAAATAATGTAACTCCTGCTTCACATTCTACCATCATATTGTCGTCATCTATTTCTAATATTTTATTCATTCTTTCAGTTGACAATATTACGCTGGGTTTAATTGGGACTGCTGCACCAGCACAACCAGTACCACCTCCTCTTACAACTATGGTAACGTTTTCATCATTACAAAAAAACATTATTTTAGAAATTTCTTCAGTTGTTCTTGGTTTTACTACGATACAGTCATTACAAGCTTGGGGTGCTATTGCTTCTTCTGTTTCATCTTTAATGTATGATTCTACATCTCTTGATTTAGACACTACCCAATCTTTTCCTACAATTTCTTCCATCTTTTTAGTGATTTGTTTGTCCATTTATTCCTCCTTTTGATATTGGTTCTACCATAACTATATGGGTTTTTACATTTTCATTAGTTTATCCTTTGACTCTCATTGGTTCTACCATTACTGTGGAATATTTCCCTTATATCTAGTAAATACCCTTGCTTATATTGGTTCTACCATTAAAGTTGATTTATAACTCATTTAAAAATAATATATCATATAGTTACGATTTTGTAAATGGTTCTACCATAAGTTAATTTATTAACATTCTTTTTCTATATATTTATGTTTTACTTAAAGTATTTTATTATCATATCCATGTGTGTTTTCATCGCAATTTTTGCCCTTTCTTTGTCTCTATTTATTATAGAATTATATATTTCTTCATGGATAATTTCTAAAATACCATCTGGTTCATTTTCTTCAACTACTCTTCTAATATTATATGTAAACAAATGCATCATAGGAGAAATAGCATTATAAGTATATTGTATTATGCTATTTTTTGCTGCTTTATTTATTATAGAATGAAGCATTTCGTCGTATTCTGCTTTTTTAGATTCGTTTTTTGTATTTGTCATTAATATATAATATTTTTTTAATTCTAATATTTCTTCATCTGTAATTCTTTCAGCTGCTAATGATGCTACTTCCGTTTCTATCATTTTCCTGTATTCAAAAATATCAATTTCACTTATATTTGATAGTTTAAATGTTATTAAAATAGGCTCACTAACCCATTCACTAATATCTTTTTTTATAAAAGTCCCTTTATTAGATTTATATTCTAGTATACCTATAGTTGCTAAAGATTTATATATTTCTCTTATAGAATTTCTGCTTATTTTTAATATTTTTTGTAATTCTCTTTCCGAAGGTATTTGGTCCCCTTCTTTTAAGTTTCCTTTTCTAATTTCAGTCACAATATATTTAAGAACAATATTGCTTACTTTGTTGCCTTCATAATTATAGTTGAATTTATATTCATAATAATATTTTTTCATTACTGCAATATGACTTATCATAGCATCTACAGCTTCTTTTGGCTTTTTACTTATTACGGCTTTATATACTCTTTTATGATCATTATAAATATCTTCAGAACTAATTTCTTTTAGTGCCTTTTTTCTTATATCTCCTATAAATAAGTCGAAAATTGTTTTCATAGCATTATATATATTTATTATTATAAGATTTTTAGTTAATTTAGCTAACTCATAATGAAACATACTATCGTATTTACTTCTGCTATATTCATCATTATCAACATTCATTTTATTAAATATTTTTGTTAATGATTTAACTCCATAATCATCTATTTTTTCAGCCGCTAATTTTACAACTTCTTTTTCAATCATATTTCTAAATTCAAAAATATCTTCCCCTGTATTTTTGTTAAGCATAAAGCTTATAACCATTGGTTCTGAAAAAAAATTATAAAAATTTTCATTTATATAGGTTCCTCTACCTTGGTTTCGAACTATCAAACCTGTAAGCTGAAGAATTTTTAATGCTTCTCTTATTGAATTTCTACCTACACTTAAATCTTTAACAAGTTCCCTTTCTGTAGGTATTTTTTCTCCTTTTTTCAAATTTCCTTTATTGATTTCGTCTGATATATGTTCAATTACTTTATAGTATGTTTTATCTGTTTCCATATGTACCATTATAACTCCTTGTAATATTATTTTACTTATTGTTATTTTAATAATATCAAAATTCAACAAATAATGCTATATTGATTTTGGAATTTAATAATATTTATGTTGAATAAATTTTCTAAATTAAGGTAAATGTATAAAGAAAGACATTTTAATAATAATAATAAAGGAGTGTTAACAATATGACTGATATAAAGAAAAATATTAAAATAGAATTAAAAGAAATTAGGCAGGAAACTTCAGACGTTTATTCATTTATTTTTAATAGACCAGAAGATTTTAAATGGAAGCCGGGTCAGCATGGAGTTTTTAAGTTTACAGATCGAGAGATTAATGAAGGTAAAGATTTTAGAATTTACAGCTTTGCTTCTATAAATGAGGAAGACATGATACTTTTCTCTACTAGAAT
>CAYMUD010000076.1:0-6353 GCA_964393495.1 uncultured Clostridia bacterium
AATTAATATCCAAATGATTCCATACCTAAGACCTTAGCTTCTTGAGAATATAAGCTTCCCTCAACATCTTCTCTTTTTGACGCTCCCAGTACTAATAATTCTCCCGACATTTCCCATTTAAGATATTTGCACATATTATTAAAATGTGCTTTTATTCCATCCATAGCCCAAGCATCTTCATCAGAACCTGCAGATATTAAAAATGCCTTTTTTGATTTGCTTCTTAATTTAGAATTTACAGCATAAAATCTATCTACTACTCTTTTTATCTGAGCTGTCATTCCAAAGTAGTATAAAGGACTTACAAATACTATACCATCTGCTTCCAGTAAATGTGGTATTATATTATTCATATCATCGCTATATACACATTCACCATCATTTCTTTTGCAGTAGTCACATCCTAGGCAAGCTTTCACATCGATTTTTGCAGTATTAACTCTGTAAACTTTATGACCTGCTTCTTTTGCTCCCTCGCAAAATTTATCTGCTAAATAGGAAGTAGTTCCTTTTTGATGAGGACTTCCAGTTAAAACTAATATTTTCATTAATTCCTCCTTTCAACTAATTTATTCATTAAAAATAGATTTAAATTCTATTTTATTATTTAAAAACTCTTTGTTTTTAATTATATCATAGTATTAGGTTTTATTTTATTAAAGTCTTTTTAGATTGAAATTACTTTAAAAAAATATTTATTATTAAATAATTCAATTTTCCCAATAAATGTGTTGACATTTTGTGTTAGTTAATATATTATCAAAGTAATTAAATAATTGGATGAAACAGACGGGAGAGCTCGTAGAAATACGACACCGAAGGAGTAAGCTTTTTAAAATACTAGAAAAGTGATGATCTCAGGTAAAAGTACCGTTTGTGGACAAAACTCTGAAAAGCGAAAGCACCGAAGGAGCAATCTTTTATAGAGAAACTCTCAGGTTAATAACAGGGTAGCAAGTATATACTTGCTACCTTTTTTTGTTAGGAGGAAACTTTGAAAATTAAAATTATAACTAATAATTATCTTATATTCCGTCTCTACAGCAATGATTACCCTGTAATCTATAAAAAAAAATCATATAAAGAAATTTTAAAATTAGCTAGAGACTATGTACATAAAGGACATAAATTACTAACACATCCTTTATCTGGAAGTGTTAAGCCTAATGAAACACCCTTTAAAACTATACTAATAAGTAGTTTTTTAGGTGATTTAGATATGAAATCTCTATCAATAATTGAAAAGAGTATAGAAACTGCTGACAAATTTGAAGAAGTCGTTAATGATTATTCGGAAAATATTGAAAGAGATTTTATGGAAATAGATTTAAGTTTAATTAAAAACGTTATTAATAAGCTAAACTAGGCTTATTATATAAAATTATGGAGGTGAATCATGAAATTAGAATTAGGAAATATTCGAATTGACGATATTCAATTCTCTAATGAATCAAGAATCGAAAATCACACTTTATATGTAAACAAATCTGATATTGAGGATTTAATACTAGAGGACGATCATATAAAGAAAGTAACAGTTGATATTGCAAAACCGGGAGATAGCACAAGAATTACTCCCGTAAAAGATGTAATCGAACCTAGAGTAAAAGTTTCTGGTAATGGAGGGATTTTTCCAGGAGTTATTTCAGAAGATGATACAGTTGGAAACGGAAAAACTAACGTACTAAAAGGTTCTGCAGTAGTAACTTCAGGAAAGATAGTTGGATTTCAAGAAGGCATTATAGATATGTCTGGAAAAGGATCCGACTACACACCCTTTTCTAAAACAAATAATTTAGTAATAGTTTGCTACAAAGCTGATGATATTAAAGCTCAAACTTACGAAAGAGCTGTTAGGATGGCTGGTTTAAAAACAGCAACCCACCTTGGAAATTTAGCCAAAGATATGGAACCGGAAAGTATTGAAACTTATGAAACATTACCAATAATGAAAAGCTCCAAAGAATATAGAGATTTACCATCTGTAGCTTATGTTCAAATGCTTCAAAGTCAAGGTTTACTTCACGATACCTATGTTTACGGAGTTGATGCCAAGCAAATCATCCCCACACTGATTTATCCAACAGAAATAATGGATGGAGCAATTATTAGTGGTAACTGTGTTTCTGCTTGTGATAAAAATACTACCTACCATCATCAAAACAATTGTGTTGTACACGATTTATTCAAAAGGCATGGAAAGGATATTAACTTCATCGGTGTGATAATAACTAACGAAAATGTTTATCTAGCTGATAAGGAAAGAGCATCAAATTGGACTGCTAAATTAGCTGACTTTTTAGGTGTAGATGGAGTTGTTATATCTCAAGAAGGTTTTGGTAACCCTGATACAGACTTAATTATGAACTGTAAAAAAATAGAAGAAAAAGGAATAGACACAGTTATAATAACCGACGAATATGCTGGAAGGGATGGTGCTTCTCAATCTCTTGCTGATGCAGATGAAAAAGCAAATGCAGTAGTAACCGGTGGCAATGCCAATGAACTAATAACTCTTCCACCTATGAAAAAAGTCATAGGTCATTTGGATTATGTAGGTAAAATAGCCGGTGGGTTTAAAGATAATATAGACGAAGAAGGTAACATTACCATTGAATTGCAGGCAATTATAGGAGCTACAAATGAATTAGGCTTCAATAAATTAACTGCTAGAGAATACTAAGGAGGCTATAAATGTCAAAATATAAAGTTGTACATTATATAAATCAATTTTACGCCGGTATAGGTGGAGAAGATATGGCAAATTATAAGCCTGAAAAAAGAGAAGGCTATGTTGGTCCAGGACAAGCATTCAAGTCTGCTTTCAAAGGAAATGCAGAAATATGTGCCACAATAGTTTGCGGTGATTCTTACTACAATGAAAATATGGAGGAAGCAAGAAAACAAATTTTAGAAATGATAAAAGAAGAAGATCCAGACCTATTTATTGCTGGCCCAGCTTTTAATGCAGGAAGATATGGGATGGCTTGTGGTGATATAGCTAAAGCTGTTGAAAAAGAACTAGGTATAAAGTCTTTTACAGGTATGTATCTAGAAAATCCTGGTGCAGATTCTTATAAAAAAGATATTTATATAATAGAAACTAAAAATTCTGCAGCTGGTATGAGAAAGGCAGTAAAAAAAATGACATCTTTTGCTATGAAGCTTTTAGATGGTAAAGATATTTTGTCTCCAGCTGAAGAGGGATATATAAAGAGAGGTATAAGGAAAAATATCTTTGCAGAAAAAAGAGGATCTGAAAGATCTGTAGATATGTTGATAAAGAAATTAAACAAGGAAAAATTCACCACAGAATATCCTATGCCTAAGTTTGATAGAGTACCACCTAGTCCTGCTATTAAAGATATGAGCAAGGCAAAAATTGCTATTGTTACTTCTGGAGGTATAGTTCCTAAACATAATCCAGATAATATAGAATCATCTAGTGCATCAAAATATGGAAAATACAGTATCAGAAGATTCAAAGAAGTGATATGTGATGATTATGAAACTGCTCACGGAGGATATGATCCTTCCTACGCCAATGAAGACGCAGACAGAGTTATCCCAATGGACGTATTAAGAGATATGGAGAAATCTAAAAGAATAGGAAAGTTATATGATTTTTTCTACACTACAACAGGAAATGGGACTGCAGTAGCCAATTCAATAGCTTTTGCATCTGAAATTGCACAAGAACTAAAGTCAGAAGGAGTAGATGCAGTTATACTTACATCCACCTGAGGTACCTGTACACGTTGCGGTGCAACAATGGTTAAAGAAATAGAAAAAAGTGGAATACCTGTTGTTCATTTATGTACAATAGTTCCTATATCAAAAACAGTAGGTGCTAATAGAATAGTACCGACTATTGCTATACCCTATCCTCTAGGAAATCCAACTCTTACCAAGAAAGAGGAAAAAGAATTAAGAAGAGGTATAGTAGAAAAAGCTATTATTGCTTTAGAAACAGAAATAACCGAACAAACAGTATTTCAATAAAAATAAGGAGGTTTAAAATGTTAGAACTAAACAAAAAGAATTTTGAAGAAGAAGTATTGAATTCTGAAGGTCTTGTACTTGTTGACTTTTGGGGTGACTCTTGCGAACCTTGCAAGGAATTGATGCCTGATGTTGAAGCTTTAAGTGAAAAATACGGTGATAAAATTAAATTCACAAAGTTAAATACTACAAAAGCAAGAAGAGTAGCAATTTCCCAAAGAGTTTTAGGTTTGCCTACTATTATTATCTATAGAAACGGCGAAAAAATCGAAGAAGTAAATAGAGATAATGCAAATAAAGAATATATAGAAGAAGCAATAAAAAAACATATATAAAAAATAATAGAAATTTAAATAAATTTAAGAAAGGAAGTGTCGATTATGAGTTTATTAAATAACAAAAAAGTTATTGTTATCGGCGACAGAGATGGAGTCCCAGGACCAGCTATGGAAGAATGTCTAAAATCAACAAATTCAGAAGTTGTATATTCTTCTACAGAATGTTTTGTCTGAACTGCCGCAGGTGCAATGGATTTAGAAAACCAAAAAAGAGTTAAGGATTTCGCTGAAAAATATGGTGCAGAAAACCTAGTAGTTATATTGGGTGCAGCAGAAGGTGAAGCAGCAGGATTAGCTGCTGAAACTGTAACAGCCGGAGATCCAACTTTTGCAGGTCCATTGACAGGAGTCCAGTTAGGACTAAGTGTATATCATTGTTGTGAGCCACAATTCAAAGAAGCAGTTGATGAAGATATTTATGAAGATCAAATCGGAATGATGGAAATGGTTCTTGATTTAGATGAAATCATTGAAGAAATGACTGATATTAGAGATGAGTTTTGTAAGTATTGCTAAATAAATTTTCACAAATGGGTGTTTTTACACCCATTTGTTTTATCAAATATATATAAACAAAATTTTATAATAAAAGGAGGACCATATGAAATATCCAGTTATTAACAGCGCTAGTTATATTTTAGTAAACACTCCGGATATGGTAGTACATAACGGTACTACCCAAACAATGGAAAAATTGTCCAATCCTGATTCAGAATATATAAAGAAGCTACCTTCTCATATTAGAAAATATGACGAAGTTTTAAATTATATACCAAACCAAGTTTATATAGGTAACTTAACCCCCTCGGATTTAAAAAATAAAAAACTCCCTTGGTGTAACATAGATTCAAAATCCAAGGAAAGATTTGGTAAATTTGGAGAAATAATGCCTCAAGATGAATTTATAGGCTTATTAAAAATATCTGACTCTTTTAATTTAGTCCTATTGGAAAATTCATTTTCATCAAACATAATGAAAAAATTATCTAAACATCCCTTGCTTGGTAAAAATATTGCTGAAACTAAAGATGGTGTTGACATTGAGTTAATAAATAAAGAAATTAATGAAAATGGCGCTGAAGCCTTATATGACAATAATAAAGTTATCGGTTGTGTAAAAAAAGCTCATGATGTAGATGTGAATCTTACATCACATATAATGTTTGAGAATCTCGTTGTAAAAGCTTCAGGGTTTTTAGCATTTAAACATCTAATAAACAATACTGATAAAAAAGTAGAAGATATCGATTACGTAATAGAATGCTCTGAAGAAGCTTGCGGTGACATGAATCAACGTGGTGGAGGAAATTTTGCTAAATCCATAGCAGAACTATCTGGAGCTAATAATGCTACTGGTTCCGACACTAGAGGATTTTGCGCAGCTCCTACACATGCTCTTATTCAAGCTGCTGCTTTAGTAAAATCAGGAGTGTATAAAAATGTTGTAATAGTAGCCGGTGGAGCCACAGCAAAACTAGGAATGAACGGAAAAGATCACGTAAAAAAAGGGTTGCCTATACTAGAAGATGTTTTAGGTGGATTTGCAGTATTAATTAGCGAAAACGATGGAATAAATCCTATTATAAGAACTGATCTAATAGGAAGACATACTGTAGGTACCGGATCTTCGCCACAAGCTGTTATAACATCTTTGATTACTTTACCCTTGGATAAAGCAAATATGAAAATAACGGATATAGACAAGTATTCTGTTGAAATGCAAAATCCAGATATAACTAAACCAGCTGGTGCCGGTGATGTTCCTACATCAAATTATAAAATGATAGGGGCATTAGGTGTAAAACGTGGAGATATAGAAAGAAAAGAACTCTTAAACTTTGTAACTAATCATGGCATGCCTGGGTGGGCACCAACTCAAGGACATATTCCTTCTGGTGTTCCTTATTTAGGATTTGCTATAGATGATTTAACAATTGGAAATTTAAATAGAGCTATGATAGTTGGTAAAGGTAGTTTATTCTTAGGAAGAATGACAAATTTATTTGATGGTGT
>CAYMUD010000077.1:0-3448 GCA_964393495.1 uncultured Clostridia bacterium
AAGGTGAAGTTGAAAGACTAGCAAGAGGATTTATTAGAGCTATATCTCCTGTAATCGGAGAACTAAAAGATATACCTGCTCCAGATGTTAACACAACACCACAAGTAATGGCTTGGATGGTTGATGAGTATTCTAAACTTCAAGGTCAAAACACTTTAGGTGTAATAACAGGTAAACCTTTAGAGTTTGGTGGATCTTTAGGAAGATTCGAAGCTACTGGTTACGGTGTTGCTTTAATGATGAGAGAAGCTTTCAAGGCTAAAGAAATAGATATGAATGGAGCAAAAGTTTCTGTTCAAGGTTTCGGAAATGTTGGAAGATATGCAGCAAAATATCTAATGGATATGGGTGCAAAAATAATTGCAGTATCAGATGTATCCTGTTGTCTATACGACGAAAATGGATTAGACATAGATAAAATTTTCGAATATATTTTACAACCTGAAAACAAAAATATGATAAAAGGTTTTTCAGGAGCAAAAGAAATGGGAAGAGATGATATCTTTGGTATCAAGGTTGATGCCTTAGCCCCTTGCGCTTTAGAAAATTCAATAACTTCTGAAAATGCAGACAATATTAAAGCAAAAATGATAGTAGAAGGAGCTAATGGCCCAACAACTCCAGAAGCTGATAAAATTTTAAATGATAAAGGAATATTAGTAGTTCCTGACATTTTAGCTAACGGTGGTGGAGTTATGGTATCTTACTTCGAGTGGGTACAAAATTTACAGAACTACTACTGGTCTTTTGATGAAGTACAAGAAAAACAAGAAGTTAAAATGGTAAAAGCTTTCGATGATATCTATATTATAATGGAAAAATATGATGTATCAATGAGAGTAGCAGCATTTATGATGTCCATCAAACGTGTAGCAGATGCTATGAGAGCAAGAGGATGGGTAAAATAATTTAAAAATTTAAAAATAATATTTAATAGGATAGAGTTAAAACTCTATCCTATTTTTTGTATCTAAATATCTAACTTGAAATCTTCTGATTTAATTAATTTTAATTTTTTCATAAAATAATAAATAATTAAACCTATTATAGCTGGAAGTAAAAAGTGTAATATGCCAATATATAAATACATTATTAGTCCATCTTTTCCGGCTGCCTCCATAGCTTCAATTGCACCAAACTGTCCTACTAAACCTGAAGTTCCCATTCCTGATCCTATAGGAGTATTTTCTAATTTCAATATAGCTGTAGATAGTGGTCCTGTGATAGTTGATGTTATGATTGCAGGAATCCATATTTTCCAATTCTTTACTATATTTGGAATTTGAAGCATTGATGTTCCTAATCCTTGTGATAATAATCCACCTATTCCGTTTGCTTCGAAACTTATAACTGCAAACACAACCATTTGGGCAGAACAACCAGCTGCTGCTGCACCTGCTGCCAAACCATTTAAGCCCAACATTATTCCAATGGCTGCACTACTTATTGGTAATGTTAATGCCATTCCCATTAAGACTGATATAACTATTCCCATTGGAATTGGTTTCAAAATTGTTGCAGCATTTATTATACTACCAAATCCCTTCATGAAAGCATTTATTCCCGGACCTGTAACAGTACCCATGAATACTCCCACTAAAATAGTTATGGCAGGTGTTACTATTATATCCAACTTCGTTTCTTTGGATACAAGCTTTCCAAATTCTGCTCCAAATACTCCAGCTATAAAAGCTCCTACTGGCCCTCCTAAAGTTGCTCCTGCAGCTCCTGTAATAACCGAAGAAAAAATAACTAGTGGCGGTGCTTTTAGTCCATAGGCTATTGCAACTGCTATTCCAGGTCCCATCATGCTTTGAGCTAAAGGCCATATCGTATCTGTTAAGAAACCAATACCTAATTTCCCTCCAATAACATTCAGTATGCTACCTATAATTAAGGTGCCAAACAATCCTAAAGCCATATAACTTAAAGCATCTATTAAATATCTCTGAAATGATATTTCAATATTTTTCTTTTTAAGAAATTCAGCTACTTCCAATATAAACCTCCTGTAATCACTTTAATATCTAAGAATTATATACCTATAAAATTAATTATTCAAGTTGTAAAGTATTTGACATTTCAAAGTAAATAATTTATACTATATGCATAATGTATATAGTCAGTATGTATATAGGAGGTAGGTATGGCTAATAGCAAAACAGACTGCTGCAATCATCCTCATAAGGCAGAGAAATTTTTAAAAATATGTTTACTAACATTGTTATATGATAAAAAAGACCATGGATATTCCTTAATGGAGGAGCTTGAAGAATACGGTTTTGATAAAGAAGAAATTAATATTAGTACTCTCTATAGAAATCTTAGAAAAATGGAAAAAGAAGGTACACTGATTTCTTCTTGGGAAAAAGGAAAAAGCGGACCTAAAAAAAGAGTTTATACCATTACAAATGAAGGGAAAAAAAATTTAGAAGAATTTATTGATTTTATAAAATTCAGAAAATCCCTTATGGATAATTTAATAAATACGTATGAGATTAAAAAAGAAGAAGGGAAGAATAATTAAATGGCTATAATTACAATTTACAGTCTTTTAGCATTAACCTTAATAATATCCTTTTATAAAGACAAAAGAAAATCCAAAAAAGCCTTTATGTTAGCTAAAAAAGCTCTAATAAAAATGGCTCCAAGTTTACTTGCTATTTTAGGTATAGTAGGTCTAATTTTAGGAATATTAACCCCAGAAACTATTTCAAGTTTGATTGGAGCTGAAGCAGGTATCTGGGCAACAATATTAGGAGCTATCTTAGGTGCATTAACTCTAATACCTTCTCTTATAGCTTTTCCATTGGCAGGCTCATTATTAAGAGCTGGTGCTACAACCACTACTATTTCAGCTTTTATTACCACCTTAGTAATGGTTGGAGTTATAACTGCGCCTATGGAAGTTGAAGCATTAGGCAAAAAATTTACTCTTTTAAGAAATGGATTAAGCTTTATAGTTGCTTTTGTAATTGCAGTAATCATGGGAGGTATATTAGGGTGAATGAAATAATGAAAAGATTTAAAGCTCCCATCATATTGGGACTTATAATTTTAGGTTTAAAAGTTTTTATACCTGAAACTGGAGATAGAACACTTTCTGTGATTATAGATTATGCAAAAGAAATGGCTATAATAATGCCTGCTGTTTTTTTGCTAATGGGATTTATGGAAGTTTGGATAGATAAAAATAAAATCAAAAAATGGCTTGGAAGCAAATCAGGATTAAAGGGTGCATTAATAGCTTTTATATTAGGAACACTACCTACCGGTCCTCTATATGCAGCTTTTCCTATGGCATCCTCTCTTTTAAAGAAAGATGCTAGTATTTTTAACATAGTTATATTTTTAGGAGCCTGGGCAGCTTTAAAAATCCCTCAATTAATGGTGGAAATAAAATTTTTAGGTTTGCCTTTCACAGCTCTAAGATTTATACTAACCTTAA
>CAYMUD010000077.1:3548-6347 GCA_964393495.1 uncultured Clostridia bacterium
GAAATAAAATTTTTAGGTTTGCCTTTCACAGCTCTAAGATTTATACTAACCTTAACTGGTTTAATATTGATTGGTTGCATAATGAATTTAGCCTTTAGAAAAAAAACTACATAAAAATAATCCCTTCTTAATTTTATTAAACTCTATTCACATATCTACTCTAGGATCAATTTTTTCTAAATTTATAATTTTTATTATTTTATAATTTATTGTATATTAGTTTTTCAAGAGGGTATATAATAAATATAATTAATTGATAATTATTATCAAATAGAAAATGAATCTTAAAAGGAGGATTTAAAATGAAAACTAACAAACTTTTAATAATTATTTTTACATTAGTTTTAGTTTTTTCAGTAGTAGGATTTGGTAATGAGGCCATTGAAAAGATTGAAGCATATTTAGTATCAGATTTAAAGTTTGAGGTAGATGGAGAAGAATGGTCACCTAAGGATGTAGATGGTAGTCCTTTAATTCCACTTAATTTCAAGGGAAGAACTTACGTACCAGTAAGATCTCTTTTAGAAGATAAGGGTGTAACTGTAGGATACGAGGCTGATACACGAACAGTTCTTTTGGATTATTCTACAATGAAACCTATTGACAAAGCATCTCCACTTCTAATGACAGTTTCCAAAGATGGTCCTGGAGGCGGTTCTGGTAAGGCTACTTTTAATGAATTAAGCATAGAAAAAAATCATAATTTAGAATTAGACAGCATTAGTGTTGAACAAGAAATAACTTTAGAAGTATCTGAAGATGGAAAAATTTATGCTTGGGGTAGTAATAGAAGAGAAGAAATGTCTTTAAAAGAATTAGCCGCTTCCGACGAAACTATTGCTATAGAAAAAGCTAATTTTAAAATTGATCAAGAAACAGGATTAGTGACTTCTATAGAATTATATGAAAATGGAGAAGAAGTAGAATTAGGTAGAGATATTGATATTACAGTTGAAATTTCAGGACCTCCATTTAAAATTAAAGTTATCATAAAATTCTAGTCAAAATTAATTTTAAAATGTATAGGGTTTGTTTTCTCAAACCCTATACATTATCTTAAATAGAAAGAGGTTTTATATATGAATAAGAAAATAATTTTAATATCATCAATTTTGGTATTTTTATTAATTCTATCCAGCTGCAGCACAGATAATAATGCAGTAGATAATTTAGAATCTGAATTGGAAAATTCAAAAAATGAAGTTTCATTACTTGAAGAAGATATAGAAAGTTTAGAGGCTAACTTAGATATATTAGAAATAACAATGTTAGAAAATAGTAATTTACTTGAAGAAAAAGAAAGAACCATAAATAACCTTGAAGATGAAATACAAAATTTATCTAATCCACCAAGTCAATCCGCAAATCTAGTAAATGAAGCATTTACTGTTCTGAGTCATCTAGCTAATGAAGATGGTGCAGCTTTAGCAAACCATGCTCATCCTAGCAAAGGTGTTAGGTTTTCTCCATATTTCAATGTTAATTTAAGTACCGATATAGTATTTTATCCCGGTAATACTATTGGTGCTAATATGTTTACTAACACCACAGTGTATGTATGGGGTGAATTTGATGGTACTGGAGAAAGTATTGGTGGAGAATATGCATATTATCACAGTAGGTTTGTTTATGACGAAGATTATTTGAATCCAGAATTAATTGGTATAAATCAAATAGTAGGAACAGGAAATATGAACAATAATATAGAAGCTGTATATCCTAATGAATCCTATGTAGAATTTCATTTTAGTGGATTTGATCCTCAATTTATGGGAATGGATTGGCGAAGTTTAGTTTTAGTATTTGAAGAAGATAATGGAGATTGGCTTTTAGTAGGTGTTGTTCATGGTGAATGGACTGCATAAAAAAAGAAGAATGAATTAGTTCTTTATAATTCATTCTTCTTTATAAATTCAGAAAATACATTTAGTCCTATGAAGAAATAGTAAAGTCCTCCAATCATGTACAATACACTTTTATATGTTGTAATACCAGGACTTTGTTTTGTTTTCTTCTCACCTGTTAAACACCAGTTTGAAAAATGCTCACAATTATTACTAGTAATTTTATATCCACCAAAATCTGTATTTAAATATTTCTCAGCTCTTTTTATGATTTCATTTCGACTCAAATCGACACTATTATTCTCGTATTCTAATATGCCATCAGAACCGGTAAATTTATCTATAGATATTTTTTCTACTCTTCCCATTTTTAACTTTAATATGCTGGGGCAATAGAAATGAATTATTTCATCTTCACTCACCTGTATTCCATAGTGTCTATAGTATACAATTCGTGCTATTAATTTATCTAAGATACAACTGTCCTTATTCATTCTATTTTCTATATTTTTAAATAATAAGGGTTCTCTTGTAACGAATACTATATCACCTATCATCTATTAACCTACCTTATATTAATTCATGATTTAAATACTTTAAATAATTATAACCTTTTTTTATATTAAATGATAGTTTTTTTTAAAGTATTTTTTATAATTTTCAATTAATCAATTTCAAGGTTTTAAAAAAGGTTTAACTTCTAGTTTGGTTTTCTCCATAATATCTAAATTAAATTATATTTTAAAATACTAATATTATTTTTCTTCATATTTCTTGAATTTTTCAGTAGCTTTTACAAGTTCATGGATAATCCCTTCTTCAGCTGTTGAATGTCCAGCATCACCAACTACAACAAATTCCGAGTTATTTAATTTATCGTGAAGCTGTTTTGCAGTATATGGTGGACATATAAGATCATATCTACCGTTTACTATAAATGTAGGTATGTTTTCAA
>CAYMUD010000078.1:0-1971 GCA_964393495.1 uncultured Clostridia bacterium
CATATATCCTAAAAATAAAGATCCTGTATCTCCCATAAATATCTTAGCAGGATTAAAGTTATAAGGTAAAAATCCTAAGGAAGCTCCTGCTATAACAGCACATTCTACTAAGATATAATCAAAACCACTTACAGACGCCATAAACATCATAGTAGAAGCTGAAATAGCTGCTACTCCTGATGCCAGTCCGTCTAATCCATCAATTAAGTTGATAGTATTGGTAATTCCAACTATCCACAGTACCGATACAGGAATAGAAAGATATTCCAGATATATAACATCGTATCCCGGTAAAGGATTTGTAAAATAATTAATTGTTGCTCCACCATATACAGCTATTAAAGCCGCTATTATCTGACCTGCAAGCTTTAGTTTAGGAGAGATATCCTTAATATCATCCATTAAGCCTACAAAAAATACTACAGTTCCTCCCAACATTATAGAAATAGCCGTCTTATCTAAATCTGAAAAAATCAACATAGTTAAAATAGCTGAAGCATATATAGCTGCCCCACCTAAATATGGTATTGGTTCCTTATGAACCTTTCTATCATCCTTCGGTACATCTAAAACACCTAGTTTAAAGGCTAGATTTCTTGCTACAGGAGTAAAAAAGAAGGATAATACAAAAGCTGTAAAAAACACTAGATAATACTCGTTCATGCCTTACTCCTTAATTTTTTAGTAGTTCATTATCTTGTCTATCCTTCGTTGATGTCTTCCACCTTCAAATTTTTCATCAAGAAATGCTTTTACGATTCTTTTTCCTAAATCTTTTCCTGTTACTCTTCCTCCCATAGCTATAACATTAGCATTATTATGTTTTTTAGCCATTTCAGCTGAAAAAACCTGAGAACATAGAGCGCACCTAACTCCTTTTACTTTATTTGCTGCTATAGATATTCCTATTCCAGTACCACACATTACTATTCCTATAGAGTCTTCATCCCGAACTACTGCTTCTCCTACTTTTATACCAAAATCAGGATAGTCTACAGAATCTTCATTATGAGTCCCTAAATCTTCAACATTGTATCCTTCTTCTTTCAAATAATCTTTTATTACTTCTTTCAGCTCAAATCCACCGTGATCGCTAGCTAAATATATTTTCATTTTAATATCCTTTCTTTTTTAATTTTTCTACTAACTTTTTTAATTTTTTTAATATCATATTAGAAGCATCTTCATATTTTCTAAGAGAACCGCCATAAGGATCACTGATATCTTCTATTTTATTTTCCACATATTCACTAAGAGTAAATACCTTATGTGAATACTGAGGAAGGGCTTGTAGTATCATATCCTCATGGTTTTGTGTCATAGTGAGAACTAAATCAGCTTCTTTAAGATCCACTTCTTTAACAACAGAAGCAGTGTGTTTAGAGATATCTATACCCCTTTTTTTCAATACCTTTACGGCATTTTGGCTAACAAACATTCCTTCTTCAGCTACTAATCCAACTGACTTTATATCTTCTATATTAATTTTTAATTTTTCTTTATTTATTAGGTCTTTCATTATACCTTCTGCCATTGGACTTCTGCAGGTATTTCCCGTACATACAAAAAGTATTTTCATCAGTCACCACACCTTTTTATATTTCCTCCAGAAGCTTTTATAAGTCTGTTCATAATTGCCTTTCCTAATCCTTCTTCATTAAAACTCTCTGAAAGGATATAATCAACATCAAGCTCATCTGCTTTTCTTAGAGCTTTAAATATATTGGAGGATATAGTTTCATATTCTTCTTTACTTCCTAAATTAAATATTATACCTTTTGAATAATATTTAATATTCTCCTTTACTGATAATATAAGGACCTTTTTCCCTTCTTCCGTAAATTTTTCAGCATTTTTTGATATTTCTCTTCTTATATTCTCTTCATATCCTTTAAATAAAATAAGATTCCCCTTTGGAGAATAGTGTTTATATTTTTGTCCTGGGGATTTAGGTATAATATTCTTGTCTAA
>CAYMUD010000078.1:2071-6319 GCA_964393495.1 uncultured Clostridia bacterium
ACTTTTACAATAAAAAACAGGCTCTCAGCCTGTCATTAATAAAAAAGTAATAAATGTAGAGTTAAAACATTATTTATCTCCAATAACATTTAAATTTTTTGTCTTTTTAACTCCATAAGCCTTTTTAAGTATTGGTGGAGTTATGAGAGTTGATACCAGGACCATCAAAACAGATGATGTAAATATAGCATCATTTATCAGTTCTAAAGATTTTCCTAGGTTAGCAATTATTAAAGCCACTTCTGCTCTAGGTATCATACCTAAACCTATTTTAAGAGAATCTTTAAGGTTAAATCCAGAAATTTTAGCTCCTAAACCACTTCCCAATATTTTACCAAATACGGCAACTCCAATAATAACTAGAGCTGGTACTATGATTTCATCTATACCTTCCAAAGAAACCTTCAATCCAATACTAATAAAGAAAATAGGAGTAAATACTGTATAAGCGATACTTGATATGTCTTTTTCTACTCTACTTGCAAAAGGAGTAAGAGAAAATACTATACCTGTAAAATAAGCTCCTATAATTGCGGCTACTCCGAATTCCTCAGCTATAAAAGCCAATAAAAAGGCTAATATTAAAGCAAATTCAGCTACATTTCTATTTCTAAAAAACTTATAGGATATTTTATTAATAAAACTTGTAAAAAGCTTACCTGCAAACATAACTAATACTAAGAATGCAAATATTTTTATAATTACCAGTACTATGGATTCACCATTATTTGGAAAAGCAATTCCAACTACTACAGTAAGAATTATTATACCTAATACATCATCTATTATAGCAGCACCTAAATTACTTATTCCTGTTTTAGTTCTTATTTCTCCAAATTCTCTCAATGCTTGAACTGTAATACTTATGCTGGTTGCTGTAAGCAAAGCTCCTGTAAATAGTCCTTGGTTCAATCCACCCTCAGGAAAAAGTAACAATGTAGCACCTAATCCTCCTAAAAATGGCAATAGTATTCCACCAAAAGCTATAAAAGATGAAGGTCCTGCTGATTTTTTAAGGTCGTTAAGATCTGTTTCCATCCCTGCTATAAACATTAATAATATAACCCCAATTTGGGAAAAAGAATTTATAATTTCATTTGGATTAACTATATCCAAAAAAGCAGGTCCAATAATAAGTCCAGCTAAAATCTGACCTAAAACTGCAGGTTGATTAATCTTTGCCATTAACATGCCACCTATATTTGCACCTATAAGCAGAATAGCAATGTCCAGTAAAAAATTTAGTTCTCCGTTTTCCATTTTTATCACCTCATTAACGTATGACATTTATAATACTCCTAAGAATATGAAAATGCAAGATAATAATCCTGGAATTATTATGATTTCAAGAACTAAAAGGTGTTATTTTGCAAGTTTTCTATTTTAAGTTTCATATTTGATTTATGTAAAAGGGCGACTATGTGATTTCTTTAACCTACATATCAATATCCTTATTCAATTTCCAAAACACTAGGAGCTAATCTTAATATAGTAAAATTGAAAGGTGAAGATAGTTTTCTTGTGAATTTAGAAGATTTTAAAAAATATAAAAAAATTTGCCGTAAACAAATACGGCAAATTTTTATTTCTCTATTTTCTTTAATTTTTTAGTTTGATCTGATGTAGTCAAAGCATCTATCATTTCTTCTAAATCTCCATCTAAAAAAGCATCCAGTTTATATAAAGTAAGATTAATTCTATGGTCGCTTACCCTTCCTTGGGGGAAGTTATATGTTCTAATTCTTTCAGATCTATCTCCTGATCCCACCTGGCTTTTTCTAGCTTCAGCTAATTCATCATCCTGCTCTTGTTGATATTTATCATATAATCTTGCTTTTAGTATCTTAAGAGCTTTATCTTTATTTTTATGTTGAGATTTTTCATCCTGACAGGATACCACTAAACCTGTAGGTTCGTGAGTAAGTCTAACGGCAGAGTCTGTAGTATTTACACTTTGTCCACCATTTCCTGATGATCTAAATACATCTACTCTTACATCATTCATATCTATTTCTATATCTATATCATCAATTTCCGGTAGCACTGCAACTGTAGCTGATGATGTATGAATTCTACCGCTGGATTCAGTATCTGGAACTCTCTGAACTCTATGCACTCCACTTTCATACTTTAATTTTGAGTAGGCACCTTCACCTTTTATCATAAAGATAACTTCCTTGTAACCTCCCACTCCTTGATCACTCAAACTCATTATTTCATTTTTCCAACCTTGTCTTTCAGAATATCTAGTATACATTCTAAATAAATTACCAGCAAATAATCCTGCTTCATCCCCACCTACACCTGCTCTTATTTCTACTATTACATTTTTCTGGTCGTTAGGATCTTTAGGAATCAATAGAAATTTAAGCTCTTCCTTTAGTTTTTCTTCTTTTTCATTCAATTCTTTAACTTCTTCTCTAAGCATTTCTTTAAAATCATCATCTAATTTGCCTTGAAGCATATCCTTATCTTCTTTTAATGAATCCATCACCTTGGTATATTCCCTGTATTTTTGAACTATGGGTTCAAGATGAGCATGTTCTTTTACCAGCTTCTGCCATTTTCTACTTTGACTTATTATCTTTGGGTCTGATATTTTCTTGTTTAAATCCCTATATTTGTCTTCTAAAAAGTCTAATTTTTCTAACATTTTACACCTCTAATCTATTATAATAACCAATTACTATTCTATCTTTTTTTGCTATATCCTTTTTTACTTCAACTTTATTAAAGCCTTCAGTATTTCTAATAATATTAACGACTTCTTCTGCTTGGTCCCAACCAATTTCAATTATTAATACACTTTTATCGTTTAAGTAATTTGGTATTATTTTCAAAATTTGGTTGTGGAATTTCAGTCCGCTTTGACCACCGTCGAGGGCGTTTTTAGGTTCAAATTGACTTACTTCTAATTGTAATTTCTCTATATCTTGTGTTTTAATATATGGAGGATTGGACATGATAATATCGTACTTTTCATTTGGAAAGTCAAATTTCTCCATAAAAACATCACCTTTAACTATATTAACGTTGGGAAGATTATTTTTTTTAACATTTTTTTTTGCAACTTCAATAGCTTTTTGATTAATATCTATCCCTAATACTTGAGCATCTCTACAGTAATATCCAAAACTTACAGCTATAGCACCACTTCCAGTACCTATGTCCAAAGCCTTTATATTTTTATAGGTAAAATAATCTGATTTCGCTATTTTTATAGCATTTTCCACCAATACTTCTGTATCAGGTCTTGGTATCAAAACATCCTCATCCATATAAAAATTAATTCCCATAAACTCTTGGTTATGAACTATATACTGTATTGGGTATCCTTCATTTCTTTTTTCTACAAGTTCTATATATCTATTAAATGTTTCTTCTTCTACTCTTTCTTCTTCGTGAGTTATTAAAAATAATTTTTCTTTGTTTAGTAAATATTCTAATATCATATATGCTTCTAAAAAAGGATTGTTGTATTCTCTTTTTTTTAACCTGTTAATTCCTTCAGTTACTGCTTCTTTTATCGTTTTTGCTACCACTTATCATCATCCTTATTTTCCGGTATTACCTCTTTTAAAGCTACTATTGCAACTTCCAACATAGAGTCATCCGGCTCTTTTGTGGTAAGCTTTTGAAACCAAAATCCAGGTTTAGCTGCTATCTTTGCAAATAAGGTTTCGTCATTCCTACCTACGTATCTATTTACTTCATAAGCTATACCCGCAATAAGTGGAAGCATCGCTAATCTTATTACTACTCTAAGAAAAGGATTCGGCCATCCAAAAAAGGAAAATACAATTATACTTATAATTAGAACATTTACTATAAATGAAGTACCGCATCTAGGATGCAGTGTAGTGTACTTCCTTGCATTTTCTACTGTTAATTCTTCCATGTTTTCATAGCAATAGATAGTCTTGTGTTCTGCTCCGTGATACATAAACACTCTTTTAATATCTTCAAGTTTTGAAATATAATAAACATATACTACGAAAAGAACTATCCTAATAACTCCCTCTATCAAATTCAATATTATAGGTACTGGTATTAAATTCTTTAAAAGATTTGTAATGAGAGAAGGTCCTAGTATAAAAACAACTATAGATACCAATAAAGCTATAGCTACTGATGCGTATATAATAGCTGTATCCGCTTTATCTTTAAATATTTTTCTTAGAATTTTATCTATGAAATCTTCCTCTATCTCTTCTTCGTAAAATTCTGCAGAATACATGAGTTCCTTTA
>CAYMUD010000079.1:0-6296 GCA_964393495.1 uncultured Clostridia bacterium
CTAAACTGAGTATAGAAAGTTGCAACTCCGTATATAGTCGCCTTTTTATTTTCAGTTTTTTCTGCCAGATAATCCATTGCACTTAAAGGTAAATATCCGTAAATTTCCTGCATATCTTGAAGTACGTTAATTAAATTTCCTTTTGATTTACCGTATTTTTCAATCACAGGAGTAATAAGTTCTAAGTCTACATTTTCATCTCTAAAATTCTTTTTTACTTCATCCCCACTACAATTATCACACATTTAAGTAACTCCTTTCCTTGTTAACAATATCTTTAATTCTATTATTTAATTTAGTTGTTGTCAATTAAATACACGATTTTAAAAATGAATATATTATTTTTATTAATCGTGTTTATTTTATAACCGTGTTTATAATAAAAAAAGTACCGAGACTTGTTAAAATATCTCGATACTTTAATTTTGCTTATATTATCTTACTACTAAAATAGGTTTTTTAATGTGGTGAACTACTTTATTTGTTACACTTCCAAGCATAAATCTTTTAGTAGCTCCCATTCCGTGAGTTCTCATAATAACAAGGTCATAATCTCCTTCTTGTGCCTCATTGATTATCTCACTAGCAGGATCACCGACTATTTCTTTTATTTCTAATTTCAGCACCCCTCTATCTTTATACTCTTTAATTAATCTATCTTGACTTTTTTTAGTGTCTATTTTTTCTGTTATTATCTCTCTGTCTATATATGCTTCGTATTGAAGTCTGGACACCAACATCTGAGCATTATCTACATGTAGAAAAGTTATTTTACCGTTAAATTTCTTTGCAATATCCACTGCTTCTGTTATAACTTCTTGGTCTTCCGAAAAGTTTTCTATAGGTAGTAGAATTTTTCTCATTATTAACACCTCTCCATTTATAATAAATTCTAAATAATACGATTATTTTATATTCATTATATATTTACCACTATTAGAAGATATTATTCATCATTGAAAATTAAAATAATAATTATAAATAAAGATTCTAAACATCTAGTCCAAATTCCATTTTTTTGCTAAATTTCCCAAATCCTCCACATATGCCCTATAAAAACCATGCTGGATTTTGTAAGTTCTTATCAATTCTTCAGAGGAAAATTCATACTCATATATTTCACCCCAAGCTTCATTAAAACCCGCATCTTCAGAAGCTCTTACACTACCGTGATTTGCAAACAACCTGTCTTTATCTATTAAAAGTTGATAATTTGATGTAATGAAAGCATGAGTGTTTGAGAATCTTCTATTCTCTTTTATTGTTCCCTTCTCTTCATTTACAGCATAGTATATTACACTGGATATATTCTTATCCTCTTCTATTTCTACAGTCATTGTTTTGCTTCTAAGTATTCTATTATCAAAAACCATTAAGTCTAAAGTATTAGGATTGTTATCTAAATCCTCAACTTCAAAGGCTGAATGCTGTTCATAAAACCATTTGTCATTATTATCTAAAGATTTAAGTATATATTCTTCATATTCAGTTCCTTCCCATATCTCAGGATCTGCTATCATCCATATTATCTCTTCAGTCTCCATATTTATCTTTACTATAGAAGAGATATCTCTAACTGAAAATATACCTGTATTTTCTTCCAAGTTATAATCCATTGAATTCATATGAGCCCAGTCATAGTCATCGTTGTACTCTTCGTGTACAATAATATTATTAAAGTCTATTTCTCTAAGAATTTTACCAGTATCTCTTTCTACTTCTATTACAGTATCTTCTACATGATCTCTTAGACTATTGGCCAAGATTAGTAGGTTTCCATCTGGAGTCTTTTCAATTATTTCGTGGTGAACTCCTTTTGGTATATCATATATTTTATTTAATTTGCCAAGCAAATCCATTTCAAATATTCTAGTTGCATATTCCCTAAATTCAGTTTCTACCATATTGTAGCCAGACATAACCATATAACTACCATTTTCCATAAAAAATATTCCATGTCCATCGGTTAAGACGTCTACAAACCACCTTATATTTCCCGAAGAATCAAAGGCATATGGTTTTTTAAAATTTCCACCAGTTATAAAAGTCATTCCTTTGAAAATTTCTTCATCACTACCTTCAACTTCTATTGAATTTATCAGTTCTTCCGGTAATTTTTCAGTCTTAATAATAATTTCCTTCTCATTTACTATTATTCCATCTTTCCATAATTGAAGTTTTATTTTGTTTCGACTATCAGCATACAAACCTACTATTGGAACATAATGTTGTTTTGTTTTATTTGTGAAATATTCAATAGTATCTTCTTCTATCTCTCCCGGAACAATAACTTTAACTTCCATATCCTCTTTTGTTGTAAATCCTGCTATAGCTGATAAGGGAGCTGAATCATAAGGATCTACTATTACATAAGGACTATCTAAACTATAATCTCCATTTTCTATTTCGTCTCTAATTTCTCTATTAATTTCTTTATTTTCTAATAAAATAGATTCCTGAATATTCGTATTCTCATCTACTTTTGATGAACTACATCCAGAAATCAATATAAATACAATTATAATTAGTATCGTAAATTTTAACTTCATTCTTTCTCCCTATGATTTCTCTTTTCAAAATAATCTTTTATAAATTTTGCATCTTCAATTTCCAAATCTTTTTCTCCTGCCATAGATTCCAGATGATGAGTAAATTCATGCTTAAGGGTATGCATAAGTTTTTTTCTTAATTCTTCTTTACCTAAATGTCCGTAAACTCTCCTAAAAGAACCGTAGTAAATAGATATATATCTACCCATTACACCTCCGTGGTGATACTGTCCTAATATATAAAGATTGCTTGCTTCTCTTTTTCTATTTTGCTTGGTTTCTGGAAGAAGAATTATACCGCCGTTTAACCTATTATAAATTTGTTGGGGCAGCTCTTCTGCTATTTCATTAAGCATTTCTTCCATCTCTTTTATAGATATCATATTTCACCTGCTATTATCAAAATATAAATTCTTTCCAACTATTGATTTCTTCTTTTCCCTGTTTGTATCCTAGACTATAACTATTTTCTAATTTTTCATAATCTCTTTCCTTATAATCCACAGGCATAGTTTTAGGATAAACTAAATAAGCTTTACCTTCTTTTTCCATTTTTTTTAATTTATCTAATGTTTCATTATATACAATATGCCTTTCCTCCATAGCCTTTAATAATTTTGGGTACTTTCTGTATAAAACTTTCATGAATGCCATATTTTTCTTAGGTCCCTTTTTATATCCTCTTTCTCTTGTAAGAACAACAAAGAATTTGTCATATCCGTCCTCTATAGCTATATCCAAAGGGATTCCACCTGCTATTCCTCCGTCTATATAATACTGCCCCTTAAAGCGGGTTGGAGGCATAAAAAAAGGTAAAGAAGACGAACACCTTACTATTTTCATTAAATCGGATATATTCTTTATATCATCCCTGGAAAAATACTTCTGTGTCCCTGTTCTTCTATTAAATGCACCTATTCTTATCTTTGCAGGATTAAGCATAAACTTTTGAAAATGAAAAGGAAGAGAAGCATCTTCAAGACATGCTTGTTCATATAAGTACTCCGATCTAAAAAATCCTTCTCCTTTAAAAAATGATTTCCATCCACCAAAGTTTGGATCCTTTACAAAGTCCACAAAAGACTTTTTTGTTCTTTCTTTATCTCTAGAAATATAATTCACGGCATGACTAGAGCCAGCAGATATACCTGCTACATAGTTAAAGTATATTTCATTTTCTAAAAGTATATTTACAATTCCAGCAGTGTAACTTGCTCTCATTCCACCGCCCTCAAATATCAATGCTGTATCTTTAATATTATTTTCAAGATTCATTTTATGTCACCTCTAAACAAGTATATATTTTTAGTATCCAGGCTTACCTAATAATTGAAACATATTTTTCTTGTAAGCTTCTACTCCTGGTTGATTAAATGGATTAACTCCCAATAAATATCCACTCATACCGCATGCTTTCATGAAAAAGTAAAATAAATATCCAAGGTTATATGTATCTATCTTAGGTATATCTATCATAATATTTGGTACACCACCATCTAAGTGTGCTTTTATTGTTCCTTGCATTGCTTTTTTATTTATATAATCTAAAGACTTTCCAGCTAAATAATTTAACCCATCTAAATTATCCTTATCTTCTTTTAATATTATTTCTTCTTCTGAGTCATTTACATTAATAACTGTTTCAAAAATATTTTTTCTACCATCTTGTATATACTGGCCCATTGAGTGTAAGTCTGTAGTAAAATTAAGTGATGTAGGAAAAATCCCCTTGCCATCTTTACCTTCTGATTCTCCAAATAACTGCTTAAACCATTCTCCAAAGTAAAACAATCTCGGTTCGTAATTCACAAGTATTTCTATTGTCTTATCTTTTTTGTAAAGCAAATTTCTTACTACAGCATATTTATAGGCATCATTATTCTCAAGATTACTATCAGATAAATCATTAAAGGCATCCAATGCTCCACTCATTAATTTTTCAATGTCTATTCCAGCAGCCGCAATTGGTAATAATCCAACTGGAGTTAATACAGAATATCTTCCACCTACATCATCGGGAATCACAAAACTTTCATACCCTTCTTTATCCGCTAAAGTTTTCAAAGCCCCTTGGCTTTTATCTGTAGTGGCATAAATTCTTTCTGAGGCTTTATCTCCGTATTTATTTTCCATAAGCTCTCTTAATATTCTAAATGCTATGGCAGTTTCTGTAGTAGTTCCGGATTTTGATACCACATTTACAGATACTTCTTGATCTTTTATATTCTCCACTAAATCATTAATATACTTAGTACTTATATTATGACCAATAAAATGTATCTTTGGTCCCTGTCTTTTTTCTTCTGGCAACTCATTACAAAAAGTATGATTCAGCATTTCAACAGCTGATCTAGCACCAAGATATGAGCCACCTATACCTGCCACTATAAGTACATCTGAATCTTCGCGAATTTTTTGTGCTGCTTTTTTTATTCTTTCAAATTCTTTTTTATCGTAATTTTGTGGTAAATCAACCCAACCAACATACTCCGAACCTTCACCAGTACCTTTATGAAGCATGTCATGGCAGTTTCTTACCTTTTCCTGTGTTTTGTATACATCGTTAGCATTTAAGATGTTTAAAGCTTTGGAATAATCTATACTTATTTTTTTCAAATCTATCCCTCCAAAATAATTCACGTATTGTATTTATTATATTTTTTTGAAAATACTTACAGAAATACCTTCTATAAATATATTACCTTCTTCTTCTTTTTCTTCAAAAATGTTTTTCCACTTGCCCTTAGGCAGTTCTATCTGCTTTTTATCGTAAGAAACATTTACAGCGCATAATATTTTTCTATCTCTATATTCTCTGAAATAGCTAAATACAGAACTTTTACAAAAGTAAGGTTTCCATATACCTTTTTTTATAATATCTGAGCCTTCTCTAAATTTAAATATTTTTTTATACCAATTTAAAAGCTCTTTATTTTCTCTTCCCCAAGGATACGTTCTTCTACAGTATGGATCTCTAAATCCTTCTAGCCCCGTTTCATCACCGTAATATATACATGGAACTCCGGGAAATGTAGCTTGAATAAAGGATGCTATTTTCATTCTTTTTAAAGCTAATTTGTATTTATCTTCTGAAAGTGTAAAGTAAAATGCATCTTCTTCGCTTATTTTTCTTCCCTTTGGAGCATCTCCAAATACCGTCAATGCCCTTACTGTATCGTGGGTTCCTATTAAGTTCATAAGAGAATAAAAATACTCCCTTGGATAATTTTCAAAAAGAGACATTACTCTTCTTAAAGATTCCTCTCCACATATATTTCCTAAAATGAAATTATTGAAAATCCTTCTATATGGATAATTCATCACAGAATCAAGTTCGTTTCCTAAAAGATATTTTCTTAATTCTCCATAGCTTTCCTTGTTTGATGCATCTTCCCAAACTTCTCCTATTACAATGCTATCAGAATCTACTTTTTTAGTTTCTTCCTTTAATATTCTTATGAATTCATCAGGAATTTCATCAGCTACATCCAGACGCCATCCTTTAGCTCCTCGTTTTATCCATCTTTTGGCAATACTTTCTTTATCTGTCAACATATATTCAATATATGAAGGATGCATTTCATTTACGTTTGGTAAATTTTTAGTACCCCACCAGCATTCGTAATCATCAGGATAATCATTAAACCTATACCATTCGTAGTATTTGGAATCTTTAGACTGATAAGCACCTACAGTATCGTATCTTCCCATTTTATTAAAGTATTTACTGTCGTATCCTGTATGACT
>CAYMUD010000080.1:0-6208 GCA_964393495.1 uncultured Clostridia bacterium
AAGGAATTATTAGAAAGTAATGAAGAAAGCTTTTACAAGATTTTTAAGGCTGCTGCAAATGGAGCACTAATGGGAGCGAGAGGTAACTCAGGAGTTATTCTTTCTCAACTTTTAAGAGGTTTCTCGGAAGGGTTTAAGGGTGTAGATACACTGAACACTAAAAACATCGCTAAAGCTATGAATAAAGCCTCTATTACAGCTTACAAAGCTGTAATGAAACCGATTGAAGGAACTATATTGACTGTAGCTAGAGAGTCAGCTGAAAAAGCCCTTGAGATATGCGACACTGAGGAAGATGTAGTAGAATTTTTAGAGATAGTATTAGACCAGGCTAAAGACACCTTAGAAAGAACTCCTGAAATGTTGGATGTATTAAAAAAATCAGGAGTAGTTGATGCCGGAGGTAAAGGTTATGTGTTATTAATTGAAGGCGCTCTATTGTATTTGAAGGGAGAAAAGTTAACTGCAGAACCACCTTCAAAACAAGATATAAAGGATACAGATGATGAAATAGAGAGTATTACTAGTGAAGATGAGATAATTTATGCATATTGTACTGAATTTATGGTATTAAAAACTGCTGTTACTAGGGGAGAATTTTTAAGACAAATACAAGATATAGGTGATTCTATTGTGTGTATAAAAAATGATGATATTTTAAAAACACATATACATACAAATAATCCAGGTCATATATTAGATATGGCATCAAGACATGGTGAATTAACTAATATTAAAATCGAAAATATGAAAGAGCAATTTAGGGCTAGAAATAAAAACAAGAAAAAAGAATATAAAAAATACAGTTTCATATCAATTGGTATGGGCCATGGAGTAAAAGAATTATTCAAAGATCTGATGGTAGATGAGTTTATATCGGGTGGACAGACTATGAATCCAAGTACACAGGATATAATTACATCAATAGACAAGGTTAATGGAGAACATGTATTTATATTGCCAAATAACAGCAACATTATATTAGCTGCTAATCAAGCTGCGGAGTTATCAGAGAGAAATGTCTATGTAATACCTACTAAAACTATACCTCAAGGAGTAACTGCTATGCTTTCATTTGTGGAGGAAGAAGATCCAGAAACAAACAAAGAAAATATGATAGAAGCAATAAAGGAAGTAAAAACTGGACAAGTTACTTATGCCGTTAGAGATACTGAAGTAGATACTAAAGATATAAAAAAAGATGATATAATAGGAATTTTTGATGGAAAAATAGTATCCCATGGAGAAAACATGGACGATGTAATTCTTGGATTAGCAAAAGCCATGGTAGACGAAGAAAGTTATCTCATTACACTTTTTTATGGAGAAGATGTATCTAAAGAAAAAGCAGAAGAAGTAAAAGAGACTTTAGTTGAATTGGCTCCAGACTGTGATGTTGAGTTAATAAAGGGAGGACAACCTTTATATTATTACATAATATCAGTTGAATAAAGTGGTGATTTTTTGAAAAATATACTAAGTCAAAAGGTTAGTATAATAAATGGAATAGGTCCTAAATATGAAAAATATCTTAACAACTTAGGTATTATTACTATTAGAGACCTATTTTATTATATACCTTATGATTATGAAGATAGAAGATATTCTACATCACTTTCAGATATAAAATTAAATGAAAAGAACCTTATAAAAGTTAAAATAACAAAAGAATTAAAAACAATACGAACTAGAAAAAAAATGACAATTCTAACTACTGAAGGTCAAGACGCTACAGGTAAAATAGAAATAAAATGGTTTAATCAAAACTATTTAAAAAGCAAGATAAAAAAAGGTAAAACATATTTTCTTTACGGAGTTATAAAAAAAAACATAGGTATATTCAATATTGTTAATCCAGAGTTCAGTTTGAAATTAGGGGATAATCTAGGAAATATTTATCCTAAATATTCCCTTACAAAAGGCTTGACCAATAATTTTATTATAAAGATAATTAAAAGAACTTTTAACTTATATTTCAAAGAAGTTCAAGAAATCATTCCTTATGAATTATTAAAGAAATATGGACTTATTTCAAGAATAGAAGCTTTAAAAAACATTCACTATCCTAAAGAATTTAAAGTTTTAAAAAAGAGTATAGAGTATGTAGAAATTGAAAAACTAATATTAATGCAGATAGCCTTTGAAAAAAGAAAAAAAATTATTAAGAGTAAGAAGAGTAAAAGTTTAAAGATTAACAAAGATATGAAAAAGATAATTAAAAGATTACCCTTTAAATTAACAATATATCAACAAAAAGTTTTCAAAGAGATAACAGATGATATGAAAAAAGAAACCTCTATGAATAGATTACTTCAAGGTGATGTAGGTTCTGGAAAAACCGTTATTGCTTTTCTTACACTAATAAATGTTAGCTTAAAAGGTTATCAGGGAGCCTTAATGGTTCCGACTGAAGTTTTAGCAAAACAGCATTTTAATAAGTTTAATGAACTATTCGGATATTTAGATATTGAAGTTGATGTGTTATACAGCAGCTTAAATGCGAGAAAGAAAAAAGAAATATTAAATAAGATACAAAGTGGAGAAACATCAATAGTAATAGGGACTCATTCTTTAATTCAAAAGAGTGTAAATTATAAGAATCTAGTTTATATTATAACAGATGAACAGCATAGATTTGGTGTAGATCAAAGAGCTAGTCTAGCAACTAAAGGAAACTACCCTCATAATTTAGTAATGAGCGCAACTCCCATACCAAGAACTTTAGCTCTTATTATTTATAATGATTTAGATGTTTCTACTATAGATAAAAATCCACCTGGAAGAAAAAAAGTTAAAACTTATATCATAAATAGAAAGGATAAAAGTAAGGTTTATAAATTTTTGCAATCAAAAATTTATTCAGGTCAACAAGCATATATTGTAAGTCCTATTATAGAAGAATCGGACAAATTAGAAAACATAAATTCGGCTCAGAAAATATTTAATAACTTTATTAAATCAAATTTTAAAGAAGAAGAAATATGTTTGCTTCATGGAAAAATGAATACCCAAGAATCTGATTTGATTATCAAAAAATTTACCGACGGGAAATGTAAGGTTTTAATATCTACTACGGTAATAGAAGTAGGTGTGGATATTCCAAATGCCACTATCATGATTATTATTAATGCAGAAAGATTTGGTTTAGCTCAATTACATCAACTTAGAGGTAGAGTAGGAAGAGGCGATAAACAATCCTACTGTTTTTTAGTTTCTGATTCTGATAAGGAAAAATCAATTAAAAGATTAAATATATTGGGGAAAACAACCAACGGTTTTGAAATAGCTAAAGAAGACTTGAAGCTTAGAGGTCCAGGAGAATTTCTCGGCACAAAACAAAGTGGTATTCAAGAAGAATTTTTAAAATTTGAGATGGAAAGTATTGATACCTCTAAAGAAATGAAAGATATAATTATGAAAAAAAACAATAGCAATGATAAAAAATATGATACAATAATAGATGAAGCAATTGAAATTTATAAAGACAGAATTAAAATATATTAGGAGGTAAAATTGAGAATTATAACTGGTATAAAAAGAGGATTAAAGCTTGAAACACCTGAAAGTACGGAGATAAGACCAACATTAGATAGAATAAAGGAATCAATATTTAATATAATTCATCCTATAAAACAAAATTCAATAGTAGTAGATCTATTCACAGGTACAGGAAATATTGGATTAGAGTTTATAAGTAGAGGATCTGAAAAAGTTTATTTTGTGGATAATTCAAAGCACAGCATAGATTTAACGAAGAAAAACATTGAAAAATGTAAATTTGAAGATAAATCTATATTAATAAAGGATGATTATGCAACAGCACTTAAAAAAATTAGAGAAGATAAATCAGTTGATTATATATATATTGATCCGCCATATGGAGAGATTGATATAAATAATATTTTGAAAAATTTAATAAATAGTAATATAATAAATGAAAATACACTTATTATTTTTGAAGATGATAAGGATAGGGAGATTAAAATTCAAGATATAGATATCGTAGATGAGAGAAATTACGGTAGTGTATTTATAAAATTTATGAAAAGGGGTAATTTATGGAAGTAATGTACTCAGGTAGTTTTGACCCTATAACTTGTGGACACCTTGATATTATAAAAAGGTGCGCTGCCAAGTTCAATAAAGTAAAAGTAGTAGTGTTTGATAATCATTCTAAAAATCATTCATTTGGTGTTGAAGATAGATATAAATTAGTAGAAGAAGTTACTAATAATATAGAAAATATAGAAGTAGATATAGCAAATGGAATGCTGATTGACTATGCTAAAAAAAATAATATTCAAGTTGTAATAAGAGGATTAAGAGCAGTTTCTGATTATGAATATGAAATTAAGGTAGCATCTATGAACAAATTCCTTCATGAAGGATTGGAAACTCTATTTATGTTGGCATCTCCTAACTATTCTTTTTTAAGTTCCAGTGTAGTAAAAGAAATTGCACAACTTGGTGGAAATATAGATGGCTTGGTACCTGAAAATGTAAAAAAAGCTCTAGAAAAAAAATATAAGGGGGAGTAAATTTGGAAATTTTAAATTTATTAGAACAATTAGAAGATATTATTGAAGAAGCATCAAAAGTTCCAATGTCAAATAAGGCAATAATTAATAAAGAAGAAGTTTTAGAAATCATAACAGATATAAGATTAAATTTACCGGATGAAATAAAGCAAGCAGCTTGGATAAAAAAAGAAAGACAAAGGATATTAGAAGAAACACAATCGGAAGCTAATAAAATTTTAAATGATGCACAAGATAGGCAAAGTTACCTAATTGATGACCACGAATTAACAAAAAAAGCTGAACAAAAAGCTTTTGAAATAGAAGAAAGAGCAAAGAAAAAAGCTCAAGAAATTAGAAGTGGAACCTACAATTATTGTGATAAACTATTGGAAAGAACACAGGATAGTTTGGAAGAAATGTTAGAAGTTGTAGTTAAAAACAGAGATGAAGTAAAAAAGATATAAAGGTTGATTCCTTTATATCTTTAAATAAGGATTATTAAAATATTCAAAATTCATATAGTTTTTATACTTTAAGACGCTGAAGTATATATCACAAGCTTTTTTTGTTTTTTCGAAAATAAGTTTGTCTGTCATAGTTTTATCTATTTTCTTATAATCTGAATATTTAGTTATAAAATTAAAAGATTCCTTTTCTTTCAAAAATTTAAAACCCATTTTATCGCTAGCTAATACGTTTAAGTAAGTAAGGTCATTTATGTCTATAGTTTTATAAAAATCTACAGTTAAGTCTAACAGTATGTTAGTTAAAATTCTTGATATTTTAGAATAGGTATAGCGTTTTGTTGATACATCCTTTATTAAATCAGATGTATTTTCTGATTTTTCAATTAAATTATATATCCGATTATGTAATCCTTCACTCACATCATAAATTTTTTTTAGATCATTAGGTCCTTTTAGTATTATTAAATGTTTAATCCTATTGTAAAATAGTTCTAAAGAGTTGTATTTATTGTATTTTTGGGTGTAATTTATTAATTCTTTGTAAGAATCTTTAGGAAGAGAATTTTCGATGCTTAATATTTTATCTTCAAAAATTGCTTTTCTTATTGCAGTAGCACTAGAATAATCATTTCTTAGTTCAGTTGATTTATAATCACTACCAACTCTTTTAATACTAAAGGGTATAATATTACTATTTAGTTCTTTTAATTTTTTTAAATATTCTAAGGCTAGTATGTTATTTGGTTTTAATATTTCTTCAGAATCAAAGTTTTTAGTTAAAGCTAAATTATAGGATTTAGGATATGAATTACCTAAATTAAGATATTTAGAAAGATTTCTTTTAAAACTATCTGTATAAACATAATCTCGTATTGATATGAGAGACTCTAAATTATTGTTTTCGGAACCAAAACACAGATAATCGATTCCTAACTTATTTAATATAGAAATAGAACCTTTAGAAAATAAATCCGCATTTTGAGTAGCATAGGGCAATGGCAGCTCCAAGACTAAATTTGAACCATTTAATAAAGCGGATTTACTGCGAGACCACTTATCAATTATAGCAGGTTCTCCTCTTTGTACAAAGTTTCCACTCATAATAACAATAATGACATCTGGATTTAATTTTTCTTTAACTTTATTAAGCAAATATTCGTGTCCGATGTGAAAGGGATTAAATTCAGAAACAATTCCTACAGTTTTCATAAGCACCTCCAT
>CAYMUD010000081.1:0-6157 GCA_964393495.1 uncultured Clostridia bacterium
TTTTATCAAGGAATTTTTTTGTATTTAAAAAGTAAAGATATGAATTTTAAAATGTTATTTTTTTCTGCTTTATCGTCAACGGATAGTGCTAAAAAATTTTCTGGTATATTAAGGTTATTGGAGAAAAATAATTTGAGATCAAAAACATCTTTTAAGTCTAAATAGTTTAAAGTACTACCATTTTTTAATTTTCCTTTTTTAGTTAATATTTCAAAAGACATGGAACCTGTTTTCTTATTCCAATCCAAACTATAATTAAAGTCTTTAATGATTGTGTCCCAAGTATTTATATTATAGGTAACAGCATTAATCTTAATTCGATTATTTATAATAGATATAGACTTGCTATTAATAAAGATATCTAAAAGATATTCTTTATATGTTATACTTAATTTATTTTCAAATAGGTTGTAATTCTTAAATAGTTTAGGTAAATTTTTTATGTCTTCAAAGTTATGTTCCCACATTAATTCAAGATATTCTTTTTTTGGATTTAGAAGGTATGATTTGTATAATTTAACAAAATCTTTTCCTGATAATTTATCTTCTCTTTGAATATCAGAAAATTTTTCAACTGTTTTTAATTTTAAATTCTCAGTGTTGAAATAATTTTTGTTTACTCTGAAAACTCTTAATAGATCTACTAAACATTTTTTATCTAAAGATATATTAATATTATTTATATTACTTCTATATTTTATGAACTTTAAATCAAAATTATTTCCATTATAGGATATTAAATATTTATATTTTTTAATTAATTCATTGAATTTTTCTATTACTTCTTTTTCAGCGTTTTTTTCTGAAAATAATTGTAGTAAATTATATTTGTCTTTTTCGTAGTATAAAACACCAATCATTACTAGTTTTGAATTCTTTGGATTAAGACCTGTGGTTTCAATGTCAAAAAAAACACTTTCTTCAAATATTTCTTTATTAACTGGAGAGATATTGTTTATAATAGTGGATTTTATTAACATATATTTCCTTTCAAGTTTATCTTTTAATATTATAAGTTTTCTGATAGAATTTCATTATGAAAAATAAACTAATCTTCACGACATTATCTTATATAAGCGGTGTAATTTTAGCATACACTGAAATTTTAGCAACAAATACACTAATAATAATTTTTCCCCTTATATTTTTGATTGTATTATTATCTTTGAAAAATAGGAGAAAATCAATATATTACCTTATAATAGTATGCTTAAGTATTATTATAGGCTTTTTTATTGCAAAAAACAATTTAAAAATAATACTTGATGATTATTATGATCAAGTTATAACCATTGAAGGTAAAGTTATAGAAAAAGAATTGAATAATCAAAGTTTTATAATTAATATAGATAATTTGAAAACAAATGAAATTGTACTTAATGAAATAGATGAAAAAATGATATTAAATTTAGACGAAACTTCTTCTTTAATAAAAGTAGGATCTAGTATAAAGGTTAAAGGTAGAATTTTAGAGAATCTTCACTCTAATAATAGGTATATTTTTAACTATAAGGAATATTTGAGTAAAAATAATATTCATGGAACTATGTTTGTAGAGAAATCGGATATAGAAAGTTTGGAAGAAGAGAATATTTTATATAAATTCAGGGAGAATATATTGGTAAGATCCGAGGAATTTATAGATAATAATTCAAATAAAGAAAATGCTGGAATTTTAAAGTCTGTTTTGTATGGAGATACTGATTATTTGGATTCGAAATTTTTAGTAGGAGTAAGAAAAACAGGAATAGCTCATATTTTTGCAGTTTCAGGGTTACATATTGGTATATTTATAGTTGTGTTTAGTTATATATTCAAATTTTTAAAGTTTAATTTAAGGAAAAGTCAGATTATTTTAATTGGTTTTTTGTGGTATTATGCTTTTATAATAGGTTTTCCAGTATCCATACTACGAGCTCTAATTTTATTTTCTATTTTGACTCTTGGTAATTTACTTTATAGAAAAAATTCACCATTCAATTCTATAAGTTTAGTAGGATTAATTTTGCTTATCTATAATCCACTATGGCTTTTTGATGTAGGTTTTCAACTCTCTTTTTCGACAACTATCACTATTTATTTGTATATTAACTATATTAGTCCTAAAATTAAAAATAAGTATACAAGCAAGCTTCTATTTATACCTTTTGTTCAAATTGGTATTATGCCTATTCTAGCTTATTATTTTAATTATGTATCTTTATTTAGTTTTATAGGTAATTTAATTTTAGTCCCTATATTTTCTTTGATTTTAAGTGGAGCTATAGTAGGTGTGATACTTAGTTTTATAATATTACCTTTAGCTGAATTTATATTTTATTTTGTGAATTTTGGGTTAGAGGCTTTCAGATTAACATTAGAGTATTTATTTTACATTCCTTATTTAGGGATACAGGTAGCTTCTCCTAGTATTTCTGTTTTGTTTTTATACTATACTGTTTTTGCTTATTTAATATTTATATCAAATTTTAAATTTTATAATGGAATCAAAAATTTCATAGCAATTTCAATAGTATTATTTACTTTATATTGGATATTTTTGCCTCTTTTTGATAATTCCTTAGAGGTTTCTTTCTTGGATGTAGGTCAGGGAAATGCATCTTATATTAAATATAAGGGAAATAATATTTTTGTAGATTTGGGAGGAAATATAAATTCTTCCTATAATAAAGGGGAAAAAGAGCTGCCTGAATATATTAAGAAGAGAGGTATATTTAATATAGATATGGTTTTTATTTCGCATCTTCATGAAGATCATTACTGTAGTTTAGATGAAGTAAATGAAGTAAGTAAAATAAAAAACATATTTGTATATAGAAAATCAAAGGAAATACTTGGCAGCGATAAAACTAATATCATAGAAGTAAAAAAAGGGGATAGTATAGTAATAGATGAAAACTTTAGTATTGATGTACTTTGGCCGAAAGAGGGCTTTTGCTCTACAGATGAAAATGAAAATTCTCTTGTTTTGATGATTAATTATTTTGATAAGAAAATATTATTTACAGGAGACATTAATAACAATATTGAAGATAGAATAATAGATGATATCGATAAGATAGATCTACTTTTAGTGCCTCATCACGGAAGTAGCACTTCTTCAGGAGAGAAATTTATTAATAAAATAAAAGCTGATGTTTCAGTTTTAAGTTATGGAGATAATTTTTACGGTATTCCTTCTTTAGATGTAATAAACAGATATTATAAAAGCGAAAGTGATTTATATTCCACCTTTAAAGATGGAGAAATATGGGCTATAATAGATAGGAACGGATATAGTATAAAAACAAAAGAAAATGAGTTGTTTGATAAAATAAACTTTTTTGAAATACTTACCGGAATATTTTTTGCATATTTTATATCAACTTTAATTGTAGAGGGAGATTTTTATAATGAAAAAATCGAAAGATTACAAGAACATAATTCTTATACATGGAGATGAAATATATCTCCAAGAAAAATTTATTAAATCATTAAAGAAAAAATATTTAAATGATGAAAGTATGAGTTTTTTAAAGATAGATAAGTTGGAAGAAAAGGTAGATGATATAATCAATTTTTTAAATACAGTATCTTTTTCTTTAGATAAAAAAATTGGAATTATTGAAGAATGTGATTTTTTAGCTAGTAAAGGCAAAATAAGCGACAATACAATGGAGAAGATAATAAAGTATATAGAAAACAATAATCCAGATAATTATTTAGTTTTCTTTGGTAAGGGAGTCAAGATAGATAAAAGAAAAAAATTATATAAATTAATAAAAAAATCAGGAGAAATAGTAGAGTATAAAAAATACAATGAAAAAGATTTGATTAACTGGATTACTAGGTATTTGGATTACTTTGATAAGAGTATAAATTATACTAATGCCAGGTTGTTAGCTCATTATTCGGGATATTTAGAATATGAAAGTAAAAAAAATCTATTTGATGTAAAAAATGAATTGGATAAAATAATAGCTTATACTAAAGATAGCTACAATATATCACAAGGGGATATCGAAAAAGTAACAACTATATCAATAGATAACAATATTTTTATGTTTATTGATAATATTTTCGAAAATAAACCTTCAAAGGCCTATGAAATGTTTAATGATATGATGACGAATAATATCTCACCTCATTATATTTTCTATATGTTAGTTAGACAGATTAGGATGTTAAATCAATTAACCACTTATAAGGAAACCAACATGAAAGATGACTATATTATGAAAAAAATGAAGCTTAGAAACTTTATTTTGAAAAAATTAAACTATCAGTATAAAAGGTTAGGTAATAAAAAGATAAGATATTTATCTGAAAAAGCTCAGGAAATAGAAGGAAAAGCTAAAACTGGATTGATTGATATAGGATTAGGTATTAATATTTTAATAAGCGAAGCAAATAAATAAAACCAGGAAAAATCCTGGTTTTTATTATATAGTGTTTAATTTCTTGTTTAGTGAACTTACTTTTCTTGCTACAGCGTTTTTGTGAAATGTACTTTTTGTTTCTCCTTGATTATATCTTTTCTGAATCTTCTTAAGTAAATTTTCTGCTGTTTCTTTATCTTTCTCATCAACGGCTGCGTTGAATTGTTTTATATATGTTTTTATTTCAGATTTTTTAGATTTATTAATCAAATTTTTCTTTTCAATTACTTTGATTTTCTTTTTAGCTGCTTTAATATTAGCCAAAACCTTCACCTCCTTTAATTGTATAGATAAAACTATCTAATAAATAACTATACATCCATCTTGACTTATAAATTATACATTGTATGAAGGAAAAAATCAACACTAAATATTAATTTTAATATTGCATCTTAAATTGCAAATAAGATTTTAAAAAATATAATATTATAAACTTTTAATTAATCAAATAATTTGTTATAATATGATGATAATTTTATCGGGAGGAAGATGAATAAATTGAATGAAAGACAAAAAAAGATAAGAAACTTTTCTATAATAGCCCATATTGACCATGGTAAGTCTACATTAGCGGACAGATTAATTGAATCCACAGGTCTTGTGACTAGTAGAGAAATGAAAGAACAAATTTTAGACAATATGGATTTGGAGAGAGAAAGAGGAATTACAATAAAACTTCAAACTATAAGATTAGTATATAAATATAATGAAGAAGAATACATATTAAATTTAATAGATACACCGGGACATGTTGACTTTAATTATGAGGTGTCTAGGAGTTTGGCTGCTTGTGAAGGAGCTATACTTGTTGTTGATGCAGCTCAAGGGGTAGAAGCTCAAACATTGGCTAATGTATATTTGGCTTTAGATCAAGATTTAGAGATTATCCCTGTTATAAATAAAATTGATCTTCCGGGGGCTAGACCCGAAGAAATAAAAAAAGAAATTGAAGATGTTATTGGATTGGATTGTGAGGATGTTCCTCTAATATCTGCTAAGGATGGAGTAAACATAGATCAAGTATTGCAGGCTATAGTTGAAAAAACTCCAAGCCCGAGAGGAGATACTGAAAAAAACTTAAAGTCCTTAATATTTGATTCCTATTATGATAGCTACAAAGGTGTTATTGCTTTGGTAAGAGTATTTGATGGAAGTGTAAAAAAAGGCGATATCATTAAAATTATGTCAAATAACAAGAAATTTGAAGTAACGGAAGTTGGAATAATGGTACCAAAACAATTGCCGGTAGAGTCATTAGAAGCAGGGGATGTTGGATATATAGCAGCTAGTATAAAAGATGTAAGAAACTGTACAGTTGGAGACACTATAACTAATGCTGAAAATCCTACGGAAAACCCTTTGCCAGGATATAAGAAGGTTAATTCAATGGTATACAGTGGTATTTATCCGGCTGAAGGTGAAGATTTCAATAATATAAGAGATGCTTTAGAAAAGTTAAAGGTAAATGATGCAGCTCTTGTTTTTGAACCTGAAACATCGGCGGCTTTAGGATTTGGATTTAGATGCGGATTTTTAGGTCTTTTACATATGGAGATTATTCAGGAAAGATTAGATAGAGAATTCGACTTAAATATTATAGCTACTGCACCAAGTGTTATATATAAGGTTCATAAAAACAACGGCGAAATGCTGGAAATACAAAATCCTACAAACCTTCCTCCAACTCAAGAAATTGATTATATGGAAGAGCCTATAGTAAGAGCAGATATTATGACACC
>CAYMUD010000082.1:0-6146 GCA_964393495.1 uncultured Clostridia bacterium
GGGTTTTTCAAAAGAAAAAAAACCTATTTGACAGCTGTAGATGATGTAACTTTTGAAATATATAAAGGAGAAACATTCGGACTTGTTGGAGAATCTGGTTGTGGTAAATCCACATTAGGCCGAACTATAGTTAAGTTATACGAACCAACTGATGGACAGATAGTATTTGATGGAAATGATATAAGCAATATTTCCCAAAAAGAAATGTTGAAGTATAGAAAAAGATTACAAATGATATTTCAAGACCCTTATGCTTCCTTGAATACAAGAATGACGGTGGCAGAAATAATAAGTGAAGGAATGGAAACTCATAATTTATATAATGAAGATCAAAGAAGAGAAAGAGTATATGAGTTACTTGAAACTGTAGGATTGAAGAGAGAACACGCAAGTAGATATCCTCACGAGTTCTCTGGGGGACAAAGACAAAGAATAGGTATAGCTAGGTCACTAGCTGTAGAGCCTGATTTGATAATATGTGACGAGCCTATTTCTGCTTTAGATGTATCTATACAAGCCCAGGTAGTAAATATGTTGGAAGATCTCCAGAGTAAGATGGGACTTACCTATTTATTTATAGCACATGATCTATCAATGGTGAAACACATATCAGATAGAATTGGAGTTATGTATTTAGGAAAGCTTATGGAAATAACCGGTAGCAACGAACTTTATAGAAAGCCCTTACATCCATATACCCAAGCGTTATTATCTGCGATACCAATACCTGATCCAAAATACAACAAGGAACATAAAAGAGTTATTTTGGAAGGTGATGTAAAAAGTCCTATTAACTTAGGAGAAGGTTGTAGATTTAATACAAGATGTAGGTATGCTGAAGATATTTGCAAAGTAAAAACACCGGAATTGGTAGAAATAGAAAAAGAACATTTTGTAGCATGTCATTTTGTTAAGAAAATAAACAATTTGTAAAAATTAATAAGCTTTTTACCGGTAGTATACTACTGGTTAAAGATAAAAAAATAAGGGAGGAATAAAGAATGAAAAGAAGAATTTTAGCAATTTTAGTAGTAATGTCACTTGTTTTTACATTGGCATTGACAGGATGTTCACCAGCTGACGAACCAGAAGAACCAGCTGAAGAACCAGGTGAAGAAGAACCAGCTGAAGAGCCAGGTGAAGAAGAACCAGCTGAAGAGCCGGAGGAAATGGTATTTAACTGGAATGTAGGAGCAGACCCAAAGACTATAGATCCATGTCTAAATGGTGCTTCTGATGGTGGAGATGTTATTAACCAAACATTTGAAGGATTAGTTAGAGAAAAAAGCGGTAAAGTTTTACCAGGTATAGCAAAAGATTGGGAAACTTCCGATGATGGACTAACTGTTACATTTAATCTAAGAGAGTCTAAATGGTCTGATGGTTCTGACTTGACGGCTAATGATTTTGTATACTCTTGGAAAAGAGGAATGGACCCAGCTACTGCATCTGAGTATTCTTGGATATGGGAGTACACAAATGTTAAAGGCGCTGCGGATGTAGTTAGTGCTGCATTCTTAGCTGAAGCTGAGATAGGTGAAGATCAAAGTGAAGAAGACTATGAAGAACAAGAAGCTGAGAAAGCAGAAGAAAGAGAAGCTTTATTTGCTGAACTTGGCGTTGATAACATTGATGATGCTATAGATGCTTTATTAGACCAAGTTGGAATAAGAGCAGAAGATGAATATACTTTTGTTGTTGAACTTAATAACCCAACTGACTATTTTGTAAGTTTAATGGCTTTTTACCACTTCATGCCTACACAACAAGCAGCTGTAGAGTCAAAGGCTGATGGTGCTTGGGCAAAAGACGGTGATTTAGCAGTATCTAATGGACCTTACAAACTTGTAGATTATAGAATTGGTGATGGATTAACACTAGTTAAAAATGAAAATTATTGGAATGCTGGAGAAGTTAAAATTGATAGAATTGAAGCAGAATTCATAGATGATCAATCAACAGCTTTACAAGGGTACAGAAATGGTGAGCTTCACTTTATACCAGACGTACCAACTGCTGAAGTTCCAACTTTAATAGCAGAAGATCCAAACTTCTATGTGTTCCCATTACTTGGAACTTATTATTACAACTTCAATATGGACTTAGAATTATTCCAAGATCCTGATGTAAGAAGAGCTCTTACTTTAGCTATAGATAGAGAAATGATTACAGAAACATTAGGTGCTGGACAGGTACCTGCAGCAGGATTTGTACCTCCAGGGTTCTTAGATCATAATGGAAATGACTTCTTTGAAGAATCAGGAACATACGGAATCGCTACTGATGACAGTAAAATTGAAGAAGCTCAACAGCTATTAGCTGATGCAGGATATCCAGATGGTGAAGGATTCCCAGAATTTACAATAATGTACAATACTTCTGAAGGACATCAAACTGTAGCTGAATTGATACAAGAAATGTTTAAAGTTAACTTAGGAATCGAAACAAAACTTGAAAACCAAGAATGGGCCGTATTCCAAGATACAAGAACTGCAGGCGATTATGAAATGGCTCGTGGTGGATGGTTAACAGACTTTATGGATCCAATGGGATTATTAAGTATATTTACTACTAATAATGCTTACAACGATCCAAACTATAACAACGAAACATATGATGAATTACTTTCAAAAGCAGCTGAAACTAGAGGCGAAGAACACTTTGAAACACTTTATGAAGCTCAAGAAATACTAATGACAGAATTACCAATACTTCCTGTATATCACTATACAGATACTATGTTGGCATCTCCTAAATTAGTAGGATGGGACAGAAGTGTTCTAGGAACAATTGACTTTAGTACAGCGGAAATAGTTGAATAATAAAACAGAAATAAAAAATCTCGGCTTCCAGCCGAGATTTTTTTATTTAATATTCATCTAATTTTAATGTTTTAAACAGTACCGCAAATATTATTGTAAATACAGGTATCATAATATAGTTGCTTACAATCCTTGTAGGTATAAAGACTAAAACACCTTTACCGAATAAGACTGATAAAAAGTAAGTGTTTAGTATTAGAGAGGTTATTATTTGGGTTATACTTACAGTAAAGTACAATTTGTCAAATGAATATATATAGTCTTTTTTGTAAATAGCCTTTGTAATGTAAAAGGGAAGTATTATGTATGTCCCGATTGCTACAGTAATTACTACTAATAAGGCAATATGTATGGACTGCCCATTAAAACTTAGACCATTGTTGAAACTTAGTACTCCCTTTGCAAAAAAAGCATATCCTAGTCCAAAAGTTGTTAAAAGTATAAATAAGGCATTGATATAATTAAAATTAATCTTTTTTATAGCCTCACGGTTTTTTATTACTTTATATACTAATCCAGGTATCATTCCTGTTAAGGCTGTACTTAATGTAAAACCAGGGAAAAAAGGTCCACCTTGAGGATTAATTAGATATCCAATTACGTCTGCGACTCCTCCTGTCATAAAACCAGCGATTGGTCCAAACATTATACCGGATAGCATAATAGGAATCGTAGAAAAATTAATTTTTAAAGCTGGAAAACCAGCTATTGGAACGACTAATCCCATTACTCTTGCTAGTATTATACTAATAGATGTTAGCAAACTGATTGTTACTAATGCTTTGGTAGACATTAGTTTATTGTTTAAAGTATTACTCTTCATAGTTACCTCCTTTATGAGTAATACTTCCGCAATTAAATAATAACAGCGGAAGCGATAAAATACCGCGAATCAAAAGATTCTTCGTCTAAAGGCGACCTCCCATCCCTTAGCACTTCACGCATTTCATCTACTCTGTTTCCTATATTGTAATATATTATCACTTATATGTCGATAGTGTGTCGAAAATTTTTATTATTGATAAAAGAATAGGTATATTATATACTTAAATAAGTAAGAAATAATAAAAACGGAGGATTATAAATGGCAGATAAAAAAATTGATTGGAAAAATTTAGGATTTGATTATCAAAAAACCAATAAAAGCTTTATGTCTATTTACAAAAACGGTAAATGGGATGAAGGAGAACTTACTGATGATAACTTTATGAAAATCAGTGAAGCTTCAACATCGCTTCACTATGGACAGCAGTGTTTTGAAGGTTTAAAGGCTTATAGGACAAAGAATGGAGAAATACAGCTTTTTAGACCGGATGAAAATGCAAAAAGAATGCAAAAAAGCTGCGATAAAATACTAATGCCAAGAGTATCTGTAGATAAATTTGTAAATGCTGTTAAAAAGGTGGTAAAGGCAAATGAAGAATTTGTACCTCCCTATGGCACTGGTGCTACACTATACATTAGACCTTTTATGATAGGAGTAGGTCATACTGTAGGAGTAAGACCAGCACCGGAATATATTTTCAGAATATTTGTTTTGCCTGTGGGATCATATTTTAAAGGCGGACTTTCTCCAGTAGATTTTATAACTACAGAGTACGATAGAGCAGCGCCACAAGGCACAGGAGCAGCAAAAGTAGGGGGAAATTATGCAGCAAGCTTACATGCACATAAAGAAGCTGTAGAAAAAGGTTATGCAGATTGTATTTACTTAGATGCCAAAACTCATACAAAGATTGAAGAGGTTGGAGCCGCAAATTTCTTTGGAATTACCAAGGATGATGTATTCGTAACACCTAAATCACCTTCTATCTTGCCAAGTATAACCAAGTATTCTTTAATGTATATAGCTGAAAATGTTTTAGGAATGAAAGTAGAAGAAAGAGACGTTATAATAGATGAATTAGATGAATTTAAAGAAGCGGGAGCTTGCGGGACAGCGGCAGTTATTACACCTATTGGAGCTATAACACATAAAGATAAAGAGCATATTTTTTATTCAAAAGAAGAAGTAGGTCCTGTAACTAAAAAATTATATGAAACATTAGTAGGAATACAAACAGGAGATTTAGAAGCTCCTGAAGGATGGGTATTCAAGGTATAATTATTACGATAAATTAATAAAGTTAATTAAAATTTTGATATATCCTCTTTTTAAATATGTTATCATTCTTTATATCAATTAAAATAAGGAGGAAGTTATGTTTGTTTCCCATAGAATTAAATCAATGCAAGAATCACCAATAAGAAAACTAGTGCCTTTAGCTGAAGAGGCAAAGAAAAAAGGTAAAAAGGTCTATCATTTAAATATTGGCCAACCAGATATAAAAACACCTGAAGAATTTTTTGAAAATGTTAAAAATTTTGACAAAGAAGTGCTTTCATATGCTTTTTCTCAAGGAATTCCAGAACTTATCGACAGCTTTATAGAGTATTATAAATCATACGATATAGAATATGAAAAAGATGATATTCTTGTAACGAATGGTGGAAGTGAAGCAATACTATTTTCACTACTTGCTGTATGTGATTATGGAGATGAAATATTAATACCTGAACCATTTTACACAAACTATAATGGATTTAGTACATCAGCAGGAGTAAATGTAGTTCCTATAACTACAAAAGCAGAAGATGGCTTTGGACTACCTAGCAAATCAGAAATTGAAGAGCTTATTACAGGAAAGACTAAGGCAATATTATTATCTAATCCCAGCAATCCAACGGGAAAAGTTTATACAGAAGAAGAAATGAATAGAATAAAAACTATAGCAGTTGAAAATGATATTTATATAATTGCAGATGAAGTTTACAGAGAATTTGTTTATGATGGACTTGAATATAAAAGTTTTGCACAATATAAAGAAATAGAAGATAGGGTTATTCTTACAGATAGCATATCTAAAAGATATAGTGCATGTGGAGCGAGAATTGGTTGTGTAGCTTCTAAAAATAAAGAAGTAACAAAAGAAGTTTTAAAACTATGTCAAAGTAGACTTTGTGTAGCTACTATTGAACAAATCGGAGCAGCAGGATTGATTAAAGTTTCCAAAGATTATATGAAAGAAGCATTTGAAGAATATGATAAAAGAAGAAATTTAGTATTTGATGCCCTCCAAGATATGGACGGGGTGTTTTGTTTAAAACCAAAAGGTGCTTTTTATATCACAGCAAAACTACCAGTAGATGATGCAGAAGATTTTGTAAGATGGTTGCTCAACGATTATGAAATTGATAAGGAAACAGTTATGTTTGCACCAGCTGAAGGTTTTTATGCAACAGAAGGAATGGGAAGAGACGAGATTAGAATTTCATATGTACTTA
>CAYMUD010000083.1:0-6119 GCA_964393495.1 uncultured Clostridia bacterium
ACCTTGACTTCCTGAATCCACCTATCGTCAAATGTGCCAGTGGAGGAGTAGTGATCTACCCTGACGGAATGACCGTTGAAATTTGGTATATCAGCAACTGCCACAAGGATGTCATGTTTATCGGCTTTGCCTTTTCCGGCATTTGTAGCAGTGATTTCAAGACCATGTTTGTGTTTTTCAGTTTTTAATTTGATGTCTGTTTTGGCAAACACTTTGGAATTTTTATCTTTGTATTTGAAATCACTTTGTTTAAAATCTTTTTTTGATTCTTTAAGGTCTTTTTGTCCTGTTTTTACGTCAATTATTTTTTGTTTGTCTTCGAATTTTTGTTCTGCTGCACTTGCAAAGCTACATAACAATAATAGAGTAATTGTTAAAATAATTATTTTGTTGAATTTCATAATATACTCCTTATGTTATTGAAACTCCGCTTCCTGCTGAACTTGCTACATCTGCTGCTGCTGATGGGTCTTTTATGACAGCAAGATAGAAAATCACTAATGCAATAATTATTGTTGCGAAACCACCTGCTGCAACCATTGGATTGTTCAGAAGTTTGTTTTTCAACGCTCGGAGTCCACGATTGACTTCTACCTCTACCATGACATTTTGTGCTTCTGGATTTGCTTCATATAAATATCCCACAATGTCTGAAGGTGTTATGACTCTTCTAATATTTTGAACTTCAATTCCTTCTTGGAGAATATTTATTGCTGCAATGTATTCATCTTTAGTCAGAATGAAAGATACGTCATACCCGTTTCTATCTGTTGCAAACACCTTGACTTCCTTTCCAAGATCAACTGCGAATGAATCTCTAATTACTGACATTGAGAAACCTCCTGTTTTTGTGCTTTCACCAATTCTTCATATTTTTCTTGGGTGTATAGTGGTGCTTTCAAAATTGCTTCAACATCTTCCAAACTATCAACATTCAAATTCTTGAGAATTGATATAACTGGAATTACATCAGGGTTTAACGCTCTTGCATCACTGTCTTTGTTTGCGAGAACAAAAGTGATACCACAAAGTCTTAAAGTGTCTTTCTTGGTATATCTGTAAGGTCTGTCACCGTTAGTTGTAATCATTGTAGAAGCAACTGAACGTGCTTTTCTTGGAACGATAACACCACTTTCATTTATTTCCAATACACCTTGTTTAGCAAATATTAAAGGTAGAAATGGTGCAAATTTAGCAACAACTATCATTAAAGCTGTAAGCAAAATCATGATAATAGCTTCGAGAGCAATTAGAATTGTATCCATTATTCGTCACCCTTTCCGAAAACCTGACCAAACATTCCACGTTTCACTGGTTGTGAATTATTATCACTGGTTTCAATGTGCTGATACATTCCAGTCAGACGTTCCATTAATTTTCCTTTCCTTGCAACTGAAAGACCTGCTGTCAATAATGACCGTGTTTCTACCATCGAACCTCTATCATATGCACGTATTTTTTCGCCTCTTGTCATCTTAGAACGTTTCAAAATATCTTGAATCAAAAGGTCATCTTTAATATCGAGAATTTCATCTTCTGTTAAATTGGCAACCTGCATTGCTTTATTAAGATATGGAAAACTCTGTTCAATTTTTTTGTCATTAATGTCATAGTGAACACCTAATAATTCAGCAATCCCCATATTAGACTGGATAGGTGCAGGTGTAACACCTTCATTTTCACTCATTTATAATCACCATCCAAATTTTCATAAGAAACGTAGAAAGCTCTAAGGAATTGCACCATTGCAACAAAGAAGAAACTAAGACCTAATGCATACGCTTCGCTAACGTTAATTGTTATTCCATCATTTGTCACCAATTCAACCCAAGTAGAAGAAGCTGCCATAACAAAGGCAGAAAGAGCTGACATAATTGTGACAATAAATCTATCTTCCTTATTTTTGACAAAGAAAGATAAGATAAAAAAAGCCATTCCCACCATGATGAGAATGGCATACATGTTTATGTTCATTTTTCGATACCTACCTTATGTGTTATCCATTAGCTGACGACCAACTATTACGATGATAAGAACACCAAGTAGAGGAATACCAACCCAAGTATAAGACTTTACAGAGTTGTAACCATTGGTTGCATCTGTGTCGTTAAGGTCGGTGATTGCAGTGTCGGTTGCAGAGAATATATTTGCTAAGATAAGAATTGTAATTGCAAGACCGATAGCAAGACCACTAATAACCTTAAGGATTGTTTCTGCTCTTTTATCTTCAATGAACTGTTCAACGTAATCGGTGAATTTAGTTAAATATGATTTTGCAGACATTTTTTTTCCTTTCACTTCCTGATATATTACTATTAGTAATAATAGTATATAAATGTATTTATAGAGTTTATTACTCAAAATAATATTTATGCCTCAGCAGCTTGGTTTTCTGAAGCATCATCTATCCATGTTCTAATTGTTCTATGACTAACACCTGCAATTTTCTGAATATCAATCCATGTGTGATTCTTTTTGAGTTCATTAACGCAATTTAACATCACCTTGATTTGACTATTAATTTTTTTACGTTGTGTTGCATCAACTTTTCCTTCTGTAGCATCATCGTTAAGATATTCATCCATGATTCTGGTGGTGAATTCCGTTTTCTTTACTTCATATTTCGCTATCCATTCTTCAGGTGGTTTTGGGAATCCAATTTTATCAACAACGTGCCTTCCACCACTGAAAGTTGGAAATTCGTATTTCTTCAGCTTCGTATTTCCCCAAAGTGCATTGTGTTCGATCTTCCAACAGTCACCGAAAGCAAGATTGTTTTCTGTATCAATGGTTTTCATTTCGACAATTGTATGCATTAGGTCACGAACTTGTAAGTCAACAAATCGCATTGAAGGAACAGTATAAGCCACACACAAGTTCTTGTGTCTGAATGTTTGGTTTATAAGACCCAACATTTTATTTTGTTTTGACATGAATTCTCTTGCGTTTCCTGCGCTTCCTGCTTCCTCGAAAAGGATACAGTCACCTTTCTTTGCAAGCTTGATAGCAGTGATGAATTCTTCGAGAGTAAAAACAACCCACACCATAGACTTATAGAAATTTGGATTGACAGCACCCAATAATGAAGCAGCAGAAAGTGTTTTTCCACCTCCAGTTTCTCCAACAAAAATGTATAGTGAATTTTTATTTTTCGACAGAATTCTATCTTTGGAATACTTTGCCATTGTTGTGAAATTGTTATTGTTAGGTTTTGCCATTACTCAACACAACCGTCAATAACAAATTCTGTATTATTTTTTCTTGCAGCAGGATAGAAACCGTTTCTGTATGCTAATTTTTGGAGTGCTCTATGAACAAGTTTTATTTTTTTCAAATTATATATTGCTAAATTGTTTCTTCTTTCAATCTGATTTCTTCCACCTTCAACCTTTATTGAGTCAATTTCTTGAATTTCTTGAAGGTATTTTTTGTCGAAATATGGAGTCAGTAGAGTTTCAAGATTTTCAACAAGTTCAGAAACAGCAGTATGGTTTCCAAAAGCAGCACTTTGTGTAATTAATTGGTTGATGAACCATATCTGACCTGCAAGGTCTGTTACTTGCATACTCGAATTATCTTTTTGGTATTTCGTTTTTGTCACTTCCTGTAATATTTTTTTGATTATATATTACTTGGAGTAATATCTATAAAAACATTTCGTTATCAAGGGAAATTGACTTCCACATTTTAGAAGACAAACCACATACAGAAGGCGTTTTGAAGTCTGGAAATGTGGATGGAGGAAGTCGACCACCACTATACAATAATACATTACGAAAATATGACACCCAAGAGTACATGGGTAAGGCGAAAAAATGTGATTGATTTCCACTTTCATACCAATTTTTCACTAAATTAGAACAAAAAAGATAACAGAAGGCATTGCAACATGTGGAAATCGTTATCTAGTGACATTACAAAATGAAAGTTGTAACGAAGTCACCAATGATGAATGTAGCAATGTAACCAATTGTAATGTTAGTCATGAATGGAATACTCTTTCTGAAAATTGGTGCAGTGATGACAATTGCAAACACCGAATAAATGAATACAGAAATTAAATAAGAAGGTTGTATAAGTCCAATAGCAAGGAATCCTTTCACATCAGCACCACCAAAGATTCTTGAAACAATCAACAATATAGTGAATATGAGAACCCAACTAATCATGTAGAAATAATCAATTCCATTGAAGTATATATTTGATACTATGGTGATGAATCCAACCCCGAACATATAACACCATAGTTCATTAGAAACCATCCGCTCTTTAATGTCATAATAGCTTGCTACAATCAAAAAAGGAAGTATTGAAAGGAATGTTAGCGTTTCCAGAATTTCACCTTCTCGAACAATCCTTTCTTTTCTTCAATTATTTCAGGTTCAATGTATGTTTCTTCAATTGGTGGTGATCGATGACGTGCAAGAACTTCTTTCTTTCTTTTCCTTTCAGCTTTCTTAGCAGCTTTTTCAGCACGTCTTTTTTCATGTCTTTTGAATTGATTTGCTTCAATCTTTTCAGCACGTTTTTCAAGGTGTTTTAAATTCATCCAAGCACCTCAATTCCGTCAATTCTTCTTGAATCCAAATAACTGTTTTCAAGCCATCTTACAACAATCACATCACCTGATTCAGCATCATATAATTCATGTTCTTCACCATAATATAATGTAATGGATTCATTGGCGATTTTCAAAGTCAAATCATCATCGAAATGTGCAGGCGATACTTCCATAATTAGACAATCTTCATATCCGTTGCAATCTCCAATATATTGTGAATTAAGCGTATAGGTTTCATAATATACTTCGTCACATGAATCAATATACATTATTCCACCCATTGCAATAAGAACAAGTCCGCCACTAATTGCAATTGAAGACAATAAGAGTTTAATACCCTTATTCATTTTTACCACCTTTCAGTTTCTTGATTAGTCTTCCAATTGTCAATTCGTGCATTATTATTGCTTTATTTTCTTCTTGAATGAGTTTGGTTTCCCAATATGGCATTGATTCTTTAAGTCCTTCCTGAACTTCCTGCCATTGTTTTTCCGTCATAATAAATTTCAATATTTTTTTAATCATCGTTTTTCTCCCTAATAAGATATTCTTCTTCTAACTTCCTAAATTCATCGTCTTTTAACTCTCTATAATCTGCTTTATCAAAATGTTTTGATATAATACTGATTGAAAGTATTGCACCCAACACCCACAAACACACAAAACCGCCAACAGCAAAAATAATCAACCATGCTGCAATATGTAAAATATCCACTTTATTCACTCTCCACTTTTTCGTTTTTCAGTTCCCTAAGTTCCATGTAGTTTTTTGCATCACGGAAACTGATTCCTGCCAATACAAATGTTGCGAACATGAACAGAATACCCATTGCATACATCAAGTTTCCATAATGAGTTGGTGTCCATCCTATGAAATCTTCGTAATCGATTTTGGAGAAACACCAAGCAATAAGAATCATTGCTGAATATATGAAGTATCCAAGAAAATGAATTAGTGCTCTACCTATGTATTCTACTGCAAGTGAAAATTCGTGTGGTATTGTTATAGTTTTATCTTCGTTTTTCATGTTATTAACCTCAAAATAACTTCAGGAAGTTGTCCGTTATGAACAATGAAATATTTCTTTCCTTCTGTTCTTGCAAACATCATTCTATTTGCAAGGTTTTTGATTAATGTATCTTGTTTTTTCCAGTGTAATTTCTGGATATCTCTTATGTCAATTGTTTCTTTTTTCATTTCAATCACGTTTTTGAAGTGGTGGTATTAGTCGAGATAACCTAAGAAAACTCAATGGTGGGTTTGTTTGGCTTATCTCATGGGTTCTAAGGCATAATACCCTTGAACTTTAATCCACTTGAATTTCTGTCCTTTTTTCCAATTTTCAACATCCACAATAGTTGTTGGAATGGTTAGCCGGAATTGTCCGTTATATTCTTGCAAAATATTCATTTTTTTACTCCAAATTTAAAGTACTTCAAAAAGTATTGATTTAAATACTATATAAGTGTATCTACGTTCAGAATAGAGGTGATAATCAATGGAAATTTTAGAAGATGGTAATAACCATAATGAAAAGAAGGTAGTTATCGGAGTAAC
>CAYMUD010000084.1:0-6116 GCA_964393495.1 uncultured Clostridia bacterium
AAGAAAGACAAAAAACCTGGTATTATTGGAGTTGTAATTGTACTATTATTCTTAGCTATCGCTCTATCCGGGCAGATTTTTATTCTTAAGCAAAATTGGGTAACTCATATTACTTTAATAGTTACTACAGTTGTAGCTGCAGTTGTAGCTATGTACTACGGATTTACTTGGGAAGATATTCAAGAAGGTATAATGTATGGATGTAATTTAGCTATGATTCCTATGCTTATACTAATGATGGTAGGTGTATTAATAGCAACTTGGATACCTGCTGGAACTATCCCTTCACTTATTTACTACGGACTTAAAATATTATCCCCGAAATTTTTCTTATTTACAGTTGCATTAATATGTTCTGTGGCTTCTATAGCTACGGGAAGTTCTTGGACTACCGGTGCAACCTTTGGTGTTGCTTTTATGGGAATAGGTGTAGGTTTAGGAATTCCACCGGCTATGACAGCTGGAGCAGTAATTTCCGGCTCTATATTTGGTGACAAAATGTCTCCACTATCCGATTCAACTAATTTAGCTGCAGCAGTTGCTGAAGCAGATCTATTCGACCATATAACTAGTATGTTTTACAGTACCGGTCCAGCACTACTTATATCATTAGTTTTATATTTGATTTTAGGCTTCAGATTTGATGCTACTACTATTGATCAATCTCAAATTGATGTGATTTTCAATGGTTTACAGTCAAATTATTATATAAGTCCAGTAGCATTCATCCCACCTATTATTGTAGTAATTTTAGCAGTTAAGCGAATGAGTGGTCTTGCTGTTATGGTTATTGCTTCTATTATAGGTATGATATTTGCTATGATATTCCAAGGGTACGGATTAGGCGAAATGCTTAATTTCATGCAAAATGGATTTGCATCAGCTACAGGAGTTGCAGAAATAGATTCTCTACTTAGTAGAGGTGGGTTACAATCAATGATGTGGACTATATCTCTTGGTTTTATAGCTCTTAGCTTCGGTGGAGTTTTAGAAAAAACAAGAATGTTGGAAGTACTATTAGATAAAATGAAAGGTGCAGTTAAGAAGAGCGGCGGGTTGATTTTCACTCACGCAATAGCAGCTATATTAGTAAATATATTCTCAGCAAGTCAGTATATGGCAATAATTATACCTGGAAGAATGCTTGTACCGGCTTATAAAGAAAAGAAAATACTTCCACAGGTATGTTCTAGAGTTTGTGAAGATACTGCAACTGTTACATCTCCATTAGTACCTTGGGGACTTTGCGGTGTTTACTTTACAGGAGTACTAGGTGTAGCAACTTTAGAATACTTACCATTTGTATTCTTATCTTATCTAGCTCCACTAATTACTGTGCTTTACGGATTTACTAACAAATTTATCTGGAAAGAAGGAGAACGAGATTCTGTGAAAACATACCACGATGAAGATAAAGCAGAAATGGTTAATTGAGGAAATATTATGAATAAAAAAAATGACACTATAATAAGCAAAAAAAACATTCGCTTACTTTTAGAGGATTTAGTAGGTATTTACAGTCCATATTTTAAAGAAAAGCCAATAATGACTTATGTATATAATTGGCTTAAAGATAAAAATATACCTGTTGAATATCATAAGTATCACGATGAAAAAGTCACTAAATTTGAAGGCATTAACATAATAGGTAATTTGAATGGTGGTAATAATGGTCCAAAGGTATTACTTAACGGTCATCTTGATACTGTTCAGATATGCGAAGGTTGGGACACTGAACCAACAGTTCCTGTGATAAAAGGGGAAAAACTTTACGGTTTAGGATCCTTAGATATGAAGTCAGGAGTCGGGGCAATGATGATTGCCCTTCAGGCTTTTAATGAAAATCACAAGAAGTTTAAGGGAAGTATAGTTTACTCCTTTGTATCCGATGAAGAAGGACCTTATGGATTAGGCACCAACTTTTTAATTCATGATGAATTGATAAATGATGCAGATGTAGCCATAGTTCCGGAACCAAGCTCAGGTTTTACAGGAGAAGATTTCCCATGTTTGTGCCTAGGTGCTAGAGGAGGATACTCCTACAAGGTTAGATTCACAGGCAAAGCTGCTCACGCTGCTAACCCTGAAAAAGGTTTAAGTGCAATAGTAGATGCCAGCAAAGTAGTAACGGAACTTAAAAAATTACCTTTAAAAAAAGATGAAAATCTTGGCAGAGGTGATGTATGTATCATAGAAATGAAAGGCGGTGGAGCCGCTTGTTCTGTTGCAGATAAAGCTGAATTCACTGTATTTAGGCATATTGTAGTGGGTGAAAACAAAGAAACATTAAAAGATGAAGTGGCTCAAGCAGTTAAAAATGCACAAATTGAGTCAGAGTATGAAGTTGTTTTTAGAGATGCACCTACTCCAAACAGCGATGGTTTTTTACCTTACTTAGTTGATGAAAAGGATAAATACACTCAAGAGTTCATTAATTCAATAGAAACAGTAACTGATAAAAAAACTAATATTTCATACTTTAGCAGTATTGGAGATTTTAACTATATAGGTTCTAGGTTAAAAATACCTACATTTGTTTTTGGTCCTAGTGGAGAGAACTATCATTCTTCAAATGAATATGTGAATTTGGATGATGTTTACAAAACCAGCAAGATAATATATGACTATTTAGAAAGACTACTTGTAGTATAAACTAAAATTTAGCGGGCATCAGCCCGCTAAATTTATTTGTATATATTTTGAAAAAAATATAGAATAAAAAAGGAGGTGTTATTTTGGAAAATATAGAAATGCTTATAATAAATGCTGAAATTTTATCAATGGATAATAAGTATAGTACTTACAACTGGATGAGTATAAAAGATGGTAAGGTTTTTGATTTAGGAAAAGATGATTCATATGAAGATAAATATGAAAATATTACAGAAGTTTTAGACCTAGGTGGAAAAACCGTTACTCCCGGATTTTACGATAGCCACGTTCACCTTGTACAAACAGGATTAAACTATGAAGGTGTTGACCTTAGAAATGCTGACTCTATAGATATGATCCTTGACTTAATATCAAAAGCATCTAAGCAAATCCGAAAAGGCGAACTTATTAGAGGTTATCATCTTGATGTAACTAATATTAAAGAAAAAAGATTTCCTACTAGAAAGGAATTGGACAAAGCTGCACCTATCCATCCAGTATGGATAAATAGCTTTGAATTTCATACAAGTTCCGTTAATACTTTAGCTCTAACTATGACCAACCTACCCTACAATCTAGACGGTATAGCAAGAGATGAAAGAAATTTACCTTTAGGTTATTTCACCGGAAAAGCAAGTGCTTTTATACGAAATAAAATGCTTAATTATCTAACGGATGAAATGAGAATGAATGGTGTTAAAAAAGCTATAGATCAAGCTTTAAAAAAAGGTGTAACTTCTATAAATACTATGGAAGGTGGATTTACATTCCACGAAAAAGATGCCAATTTTATTATGAATAATATGGATATTTTCCCAATTGATATAAAACTTTTCTATCAAACTTTTGATTTGAATAAAATTAAAAAATATGATTTAAATTGTATGGGAGGAGATATATTTTTAGATGGTGCTTTTAGTTCCAGAACTGCAGCTATATCAACCGGTTACAAAGATACTGAAGAATTAAGTCAAGGTTCTCTTTATTTTAAGCAGTCGGAACTAAACTACTTCGTAAAAGAAGCACATAAAAATCACCTGCAAATTTCTCTTCATGCAATAGGAGATATAGCTATAGAGCAGGCTCTTATTGCTTATGAAAAAGCTCAAAGTTCTTGCTACTTAAAAGATACTAGACACAGAATAGAACATTTTGAACTTGCATCAGAAACTCAAATTAAAAGAGCAGCTGAATTAGGTTTGATAATAGTTGTACAACCTGTTTTTGAAAAAAAATGGGGTAAGCCTGGTGGAATGTATGAGTCTAGACTTGGAAAAGATGTTTCCCTAAAAACAAATAACTTTAGAAAATTAGTTGATTCTGGGATAGTATTAAGTGGAAGTTCCGACAGTGATATTACTGAAATTAATCCTTTAGAAGGTATTTGCTCAGCAGTAAACCATCCAAAATCCGACTATAGTCTTACTCCTATGGAAGCTTTAAAAATCTATACAATTAATTCTGCTTATGCTAATTTTGAAGAAGATATAAAAGGAAGTCTTGAAAAAAACAAATATGCCGACTTTGTAATTTTAAAAGATAATCCACTTACCGTAGAAAAGAATAAAATTGAAAACATAGAGATATGTGCTACTGTTAAACAAGGTAATATTATATACATAAATGAAAATTTCAAAATTAGAGGTGAAGTTATTGAAGGATAATAGGATTCAAATATATATGCTTGGATATCCAAAAATTATATATAACGGAACCGATATAACAGATAAATTAAGCTATAAATCAGCAGGTATACTCTACTATGTAAGCACAAATAATTACTGTAGCAGAAAAAAAATAGCCTACACCTTTTGGGAAGGAAGTAGTGAAGATGCTGCTAAATATAATTTAAGATATAATCTTTGGTCTATGAATAAGATTTTCAAAAGTTCCAATAAAAATGAAGACCCTATTTTAGAGTGGAATAAAAACAACCTTTTTCTTAACGAAAATTACGATTTGGATATTGACATAGAAAGTTACAGCAAAAATATAAAATCTCAAGATTTAAACTTGAAAAGTTTAATAAAACTAAAATCTCTTTACAAAGGTGAATTTTTAGAAGGATTTTATTTAAAGGACAGTTTTGCATTTAACGACTGGCTTTTCTTTGAAAGAGAAAAATATCAGAAAAAGTACATACAGGTTTTACAAAACCTCTTGCTTATTTACAAAAAAGAAAATAAATACGATAAATCTATAAGTATTCTTCAAGAAATGCTTAAATTAAATTCTTTAGATGAGAGCATATACGTGGAACTAATTAAAGTATATTTAGAAAAAGGTGATAGAGCAAATGCTCTTAAAATTTATAATAAATGCGTTTATGTATTAAGACATGAACTTAATATCTCTCCTAAAAAATCTACTGAGAAATTGTTGAAAATAATCAAAAATAAAAGCTACCAAACTACATACAAATGCACAAAAACTTCCGATGATATAGTCCGGCTGAATCCAAATGATTTGGATTACTTATTAGAAAATAGCCATCAATACGGAAATGTATTAATAATAAATTGCATTCCTATAGAAAATTTAAACTACTGTTTTATGGCTTCTTTAATCGATAAAATAATAGATTTTTATCCAAAAGATTTTTTGAATAAAGCAAGATCTGGAATATGGAATGATATTTATAGGATAAACACAAGAGCATCAGAATTTATTGTGAAAAACTTTTCCTTTACTTCTACCGAAACTGAAAGAAATAGGTTATACTATTCTTTACTGGAATTGATTAAATACATAACTAAAGACAACAAAACTATAATCGTTGCTAAAGATCTACAATTTATAGATACCTATTCCTTTGACTTTATAAAGTTTTTACTATTTAAAAAAACTAATCTGAATTTAGAAATTATGTTTACGAGTAATAACGAAACTAATTATCTCATAGAAGTAGAACAATATTTTAATCTTTCAAAATTCATAAAATAAAATTCAGGTGGTTAAACCTGAATTTTTTCTCCGCAAAATTCTTCTGCTATATCTGCATATATTTTAACATAATTATATAAATCTTTTATAGGTATCCTTTCATCTTCTGTATGAGCGAAACTAAAATTTCCAGGACCAGTTATTACAGTAGGTATCCTCCCGTAATATGAAAGTGTAGCCGCATCAGTCCATCCACCCTTTATAGTCATTTGAGGCTCTTTCTCTAGATTTTTTTTAAGAGTTTTTATGGTTTTTTCAACTATATCAGCTTCAAGACTCGTATAATGATAAAAATGATAGTATTTATTCATGATATTTTCTTGCATTCTTTCTACTTTAGCATCAAATCCAGGTTTTTTCTTTTTTAGATTATCTATGATTTCTCTAATTTCCGATACTATAGTAGAAATACTTTCACCTTTTATATATCTCCTATCTATCATCAATGTACACCTATCGGCTACTGTAGATGGTCTGTGTCCTCCTTCTATTCTTCCAATATTGATGTCGGATTCTCCCAT
>CAYMUD010000085.1:0-6097 GCA_964393495.1 uncultured Clostridia bacterium
AAGAAAATCAAGAAAAAAAGTAAATGTTTTTAATTAAAATAAATTTTTCAGCATATAAAAGTGCACTCAATAATTTATAAAATCCTTTGAGTGCACTTTTATTGTGAAATCTTTTATGTTATAGTTTCAATTAAATTTCTATCCCTAGAGAATCTATAGTTCTTTGCCTATTTGCTCTATAGTCTTTATCCATTATTGTAGATGCGATATTTATTACAGATGTCATAGTAGGTGTTTCTACGCCTAATCTTTCTCCCATTTCTTCCAATAGAGTAAGACCGTAACCAACATCTTCATTAAGATATCTATGATCTAATGAACTTTGAGCTTTAATACCTTTAAAGCCATTAGCTGTGCTATAACCGTGTTCATATGTCTCTTCCTGCATATATCCCTGTATTTTTCCAAGTTTTGGATCTGATAATATATCAACACCTAATTTTTTACCTATAGCTATTCTTTCATCGTCCACTTTTTTTATTAATTTTCCTACACAGGGCATTACTCCTTCTTCATAAAATAAAAAGTCTCCGCTTGTTCTCTCCAGTAGGGCTGAATTTAGTAAAGTTACTGCTGGGTGTATAACAGGGTTTGCATTTTGTAGCATAACCTTAAATATATTTTCCACTGGAACTATCATATCGTATACATCCTTAATTCCTTCCAATACCTCTTTTTCATGTCCTTTAGGCAATGTTGACAAGAATATTCCACCTTTTAATTTTAAGTAAACCTGTACACTACCATCAGAATTCATCCTGCACGCGTAGGGAAGTGTGGATGTTTCTGATATTATCAATTTTTCAGGATCTATAGTATCAGAAATTTCTTTTCTAAATACCAGCGAACCCCCGTATGATCCCGGACATACTACAACTTTTTGACCTTCTTCTAAAAAACTTTTAGATGCTTCTGCAAAAGGTTTTGTGCTAAAGGAAGGTCCTACTACAAATACATACTCTGCTCCTTTAATAACCTTCTCAAGATTATTTCCTGCATAAGCAAGTTTTACAAAGCCTTCTAAATCTCCATATAGTTTTAATCCGCCTTTTTCATTTATATTTTCAATATTTTTCGAGAATTTTTTGAAATCCCAAAAATATACATCATGACCGGCTAAAGCTAAATTTCCTGCTACTGCACATCCTCCGTTTCCTGAACCCAATACCGCTACTTTCATTTTTTTATTCATTTTTACCTCCATTTTTTTGCTATTATTCTTTTAAATAAGTCCTATAACCAAATATGCAATCAATCCTAATACTGCTGCAACACTAGCATAAGGTAGCTGAGTTTTAACATGATCGATATGATCTGAAGCTGCTCCGAAAGATGATAATATTGTTGTGTCTGATAATGGTGAACAATGATCTCCAAATACTCCTCCACCTGCTACTGCTCCTATACTTGCATATACTACTGTTGTAACTGCTCCTCCTGAGAATGCAAATGCAAGAGGTACAGCAATAGGAATCATAATTGCATAAGTTCCCCAAGATGTCCCAGTTGAAAAAGCAATAAATCCAGATAGTATAAATGCCAAGAGTGGAAGCAAAGAAGGTGTTAACCAATCTTCAGTAATTTTAATTACATAACCAGCAGTTCCTAAATTTGAACTTGCAGTGTTTATCAAGTAAGCCATTGCAAGTATTGCTATTGCAGGAGTAACTCCTTTAATTCCCTGCACAGCTGTATCAAATATATCTTTTATTGATAACTTTTGGAAAATCATAACTACACCTAAGTAGAATACTGCAAACATAAATGCTTCTAATGTCAAAGCAGAACCACTTATAATGTAACTTCCTACAGCAACAACTATAACTATTACTACAGGTATAAAGAAATTCAAGATTAAATTTGGATTTTCAATTTCATCTGCTTTTTCTATGGAAGAAAGTTCAACTCCCATTAGAGGTTGAGCACCATCCGCAAGAACTTTGCCTTCATTCATAGCTCTTTCTTCAGCTTTTTTCATAGGACCAAATTCTGGTATTATTCCTTTTGCAATTAATCCAACCATAGCTATTGCAAATATGGCATAGAAGTTAAATAATACAGAACCGAAAAATACACTTGATGCTTGATTTAAATTTTCTATAGTTCCTAAACCTACTAAAAGACCAGTTATATAAACCCCCCAAGAACTAAAAGGAACTAGTACCGACATAGGAGCTGATGTAGAATCGCAAATATATGCTAGTTTTTCTCTAGATATTTTAGCTTTGTCTGTTAAATCTTTCATAACAGGACCTACGAAAAGTGGAGAGAAGTAGTCACTAAAAAATATGAACATACCTAATACCCATGCTAATAGTTGAACTCCTACTCTTGTTTTAATTTTCTTTCCTGCTACTCTACTAAATTCTCCTGTTGAACCAGTTTTTAAGAAAAAAGATACCAGAATCCCTATAAATACTTCTATCATTACTACCCATATAAACCATCCATTACCTAAGGCATCTTGAAATAGACCTGGAAGTCCCCATAGACCTTCCCCCATAATAAATAGAGCTGATATACTTGCTAATAATAATGCGAATAGTGCTTCTCTAGTAATAAATGCAAATATTACTGCCATTACTGGAGGTATTAAAGACCATGCCCCGTAAATTACATTACCTTCTGCATCAACAGGGAAATCCCCTTTTATATATGATGCAATAACTACTAACAAGAATACTGCCAATGCCAAGTAATTCAATTTCGGATTAACCTTCTTACCCTCTTCTGATGCTGCTTTTTCAATTTTTTCATTTAATTTCTTTTTCATAAACATCTCCTCTTTTAATATTTATTTTATAAGTTCGTTTTCTAATTTAAATGTTATCTTTAATTACACCTCCTTAAGAGCTTCCAAAGGATCCGAATACTCTAAATTATGTTTAACTGCGGTTTCTTTTAGAGTTAGCTTACCTTTATAAAAGCTAAGTCCTTTTCTAAAATATTGATCCTGTATCAATATTTTTTTTAACCCATGTTTTGTAATTCTTAGAAGATATGGTAAGGTTGAATTTGACAAAATTTCTGTCGATGTTCTTGAATAAGCTGATGGTATATTATCAACAGCGTAGTGACATATTCCTTCTTCGAAATATATTGGATCATCATGGGAAGTAGGTCTTGATGTTTCTATAGCTCCTGCTTCATCACATGATACATCTACTATAATTGCCCTCTTTTTCATTTTTTTTAGATCTTCTCTATAAACTAAATGACCCTGAGCATTTTTATTCCAAAGAACGCAATTAATTAAAATATCTGATTCTTCTATACATTTTTTTAGATTTTTTTTATTTGAATAAAGTGTGGTAACGTTTTTTGTAAATGTATTTCTAACTTTTTGAAGTTTATTTTTATCTATATCTAAAATTCTTACATCATTACCTAGAGAAGCAGCCATTTCTGCAGCTCCTATTCCAGAATTTCCAGCTCCTATTATTGTAACCACAGGCTTATTCATTCCTGTAATTTCTGATAGTAGTAATCCCTGTCCTCCATTTATACTTTTACATAAATCTAAAGCTGCTAAAAATCCTCCTTTACCTGCCATTTCACTCATAGGCTCAAGTAATGGAAAATTACCAAATTTATCTTCTATATCTTCGTAAGATATTGCCATAACTTTTTTATCTAGTAAAGTTTTCGTCATTTGAATATCAGAATTTGAATGTAGGTAAGTAAAAATTATTAAATCTTCTCTCAAGAATTTGAATTCTTCCGGTAGAATCTCTTTTACCTTATATATTAATTCTGATTTTTCAAAAAGTGTTTTTCTGTCAACTAATTCTGCTCCTGCTTTAAGATATTCTTCATCTTTATATCCGCTTTTAAAACCGGCTTTTTTTTCTACATATACCTCATTTCCCTTTTTTACAATTTCTTCAACTGCATCTGGAGTAGCTGCTATTCTAAATTCATTTTTTTTTATTTCTTTTGGTATCCCTATAATCATAAATTACCTCCCTCTTATGTTCTCTTAGTATAAAATTGCAATTTATATGCCAAAAAATAAAAAGCCCTCAACCTTGAAATTGAGAGCTTTTGTAAATATATTCCGTTAATAATTTGACTAATGCTTAATATCTGTCTTCATTTATTTGTTTGCCTTCCATTAAAGACAGAAATTTGTCTTTATATGATATAAAAGACAAATTATTGTCTTTTATATTGATTGATATCTATTTCTAACTTATCTATCTTGTATTTTAAAGTTTGCCTTGGAATTTTAAGAAGCTCAGCACTATTATTAATCTTTCCTCCTGTATATGTAAGTGCTTTTATTATCATATCTCTTTCAACTTTTTCTAAAGTTCCTCTTAATGATGAAAATTGAACTTTTTCTATATTACCATCATTTTTTGTTTTAGGGTGAAGCTTTTTCTTCATATATATAGGTAGATTTTCATAATCTAAAACATCTTTTTTTGAAGTACTTATTATAGATTCTAAAACATGCTTTAGTTCTCTTACATTTCCATTCCAGTTATAGTTAACGAAATAGTTCATAAGCTCTTTCGAAACACCTCTAACAGATTTTCTATATAAATTATTGTAATATTCTATAAACTCATTTACATAAATAGGTATATCTTCAATTCTATCTCTCAAAGGAGTTATATTTATCATCGAAGAGCCCAATCTATAAAAAAGATCTTCTCTTATCTTCTTTGTTTTCAAAGCTTTTTCAGGTGTAATATTCATAGCTGTTATAATTTTTACATCTATTATCTTTTCTTGCCTTGAACCAATTGATCTTACCTTCTTATCCTGCAAAACTCTTAATAGTTTTGCCTGAAGATTCAAGGGCATAGAATTTATTTCATCCAAAAAAAGAACTCCTCCATCAGCAAGTTGAAATAATCCCTGGCATTTTTCAGCTCCTGTATAAGCTCCCTTTTCTACTCCAAAAAGTAGAGATTCAAAGAGATTTTCAGGAATAGCTGCACAGTTTTGAGTTATAAATTTAGATTTATCATCTACAATGCTATTTCCTATTGCTCTTGCAAATAATTCTTTTCCAGTTCCAGTTTCGCCATATATAAGCAAAGGGTTTTTATTTTTACTGTATATTTTTGCTTTCCTAATATTTTCATGCATTTCAGAATTTATAGAAATAATGTCCTCAAAACTTATGTTATCTGTTTCATCATTATACTTATTTTTATTAATATTGTTTTTCTTTAATTTTCTGATATTTTCATCATTTTCAATTGAAGTTATATCTTGAGATATTTCAATAACTCCTACTATCTCACCTTTTTTTATTATAGGCATAGTTATATTATTAGTATTAAAGATATTGCCTTTGTAATCAACAAAAATCTGATCCTTTCTTGATATTACTTGCCCTTTTTCCATACATTCAACAATTGAACTTTCATTTCTCTTTACATTAGAATAAACTTCAAAAAAATTCTTATCATTATATTCATTGTATATGTTTTCATTAATATCATTATCAAATCTTGGATTAAATCTTAGAGCATGAACAATATTATAATGTTTATCAATAATAAGAACTGAATCTACATAACCCATTTGAACATCATTAAATTTTATCATTCTTTATCTCCCTATTCCTGCTTATCTTTAGCCCTAATTCCTTTTCAGATTAATTGTCTTTTTTAGAATTATCTTGAGGATCTTTTTCTTCTCTTGTTTTTTTATTTTTCTTTTCTTTTTGAACTTTCGGCTTCTTTTTCCTATTGTAAAGCAAGAACAATATTATCATAACTGCAAAAACTATCAGAGAAAGGTAGCATAAAGCAATATTAAAAAGTCTAGGACAGGTTCCAACTGTGAACATTTCTTTTATTGAAAAAAACATTCCCAAAACAAATCCTATCACTCCTCCAGGAACAAAAATAATAGCCGCACCCTTTTCCATTCTTGTAGATAAAAAAACCAGCAGAAAAGCCAACAAGACAAGATAACATGCAGGGATTCCAAAAAAGTCTGGGCAATATCCAGGTTGAATTAAATTTCTTACAATCAAATAAGCAGAAAAGGCTATTCCTGCCAAAGAAAAAAATGTGTTAATTTTTTTAAACATATTTTTCATTATATCCCTCTTTTCCTTAAAATAATGTATGAA
>CAYMUD010000086.1:0-6005 GCA_964393495.1 uncultured Clostridia bacterium
GTAAATGAAGAGAATGATAATTATATTCACAGAGAAAGAAGAATGGCTTCAATGCGAAGATGTGCTTATTTAAATGATGTGGATATAGAAAAAGTTGATGCTAAATTAGAAAATGGCTTGTTATCAGTTACGGCTCCGAAAATAGAAGGTAAAGAAAATAAGAAAAGAATAGATGTTAAATAAAAATAAATTTCAATCTCAGGTTAGTAGCCTGAGATTTTTTTTATTGTATTATACACCAATATTTATATTTCAAAAACCTTGAAGAAGTTTTTTATAAGTGATAGAATAAATCAACAATAAAGAAATCGATATAAAGCTTTAAAATGGGGGAGTTAAATGTGAATCAATGTTGTGATAATGAACTAAAAATTAAAACTTTTGAGAGATTTGAGATATCAATAGAGGATAGTATTTTAGATATTTCAAGTCACGCATCACAGCTTATTAGTTTATTTAAGTACTTATTAATTAACGAAAATAAATTTAAGAGCGTAGATTCAGTATTGGAAGATCTGTATAGGGATAGGGAATATGAAAATCCGAAAAATGCTGTTCAGAACATGATTTATAGACTTAAGAAATATCTAAAAGAAAATGAATTTTTTGATGAAAATAATATAATTTTCACATATTCAAATGAAAGCTATAAGATGTCATTAAATGATGTTTATGTAGACTTTAGAGATTTTGAAGATAAAATTGAAAAAGCAAATCAGGAGAAAAATCTAGAAAGTAAAATGGCATACTATGAAAAAGCTGTAGAAATATACAAAGGTGAGTTTTTACCTGAATTACTTTATGAAGACTGGATTATACCTACTAGAAGTTATTTGAGTAGAACATATGTGGATTCTGTAAATAACCTTCTTAAGTATTATATGAAAGAAAATCTCTTGGAAAAAGGTATATTTTTAGCAGAAAAGGCTATAAAGATCGAACCCTTTGAAGAAGAAATTCATATAAATTATATAGATTTATTAATTTCAAAAGATAAAATAAGAGAAGCTAAAAAGCACTATGAATATATAACTAAATTACTTTACAATCAATTTGGAATCAGGCCGAATGAAGACATGCAAAAAATATACAATAAAATCAAAGGTAAAACTAACATAAAAACAAAAGATAGTGAAAAAGTAAAATACCTATGGGAAGAAAGTAAAGATATAGGGGCTTTCTATTGTAGCTACACCGAATTTTATCCAATATATGTACTAGAAAAAAGAAGAAGTGAAAGAGATAGTCGGGAATTAAATCCGGTTTTGATAAAATTCACTGGTTCAAAAAATCCACTGTCTAAAGATCAGAAGGATAGAATCATAAAAATATTTGTAAATTCTCTTAGAAAAGGCGATGTTCTTTGTAAGTGGAAAAATAATGGAATTTTGGTGCTTTTACCTGATTCAGAGTTTGAAAAAGTTAAGTTCGTTGTAAATAGAGTAAGTAACAGAATAAGATCTTACAAAGAATTTAAAAATATAGATATAATAATAGATGAAAATATAGTTTTAGAAAAGAAAAATTCCTTGCCTTAAGGCAAGGAATTTATTATTATTTTGCGTTATCATCAACCCATTCTTTAGCTTCTTTTACAGCATCATTTGATGGTTTGTTTACTTTTGTTTTTTTATCAACATTTTCATCATCCGCCCAAGCTTCAGGAGGGTTAGAACCTGTTATTTTTTTCTTTGGTTTACATTTATCTTTAGTCATTATAATCACTCCTTATGAAAATTTTTAAAAAATTTAGAACATCATTATTTATATATTACCCAATATCTTGATATTTAAACAAATATATATTTTAAATGTCTAATAATAGTTGAGATATTTTCTAAGTAATGATAGATTATATATATAAAATAATTAGAGAGGTGAAAGAATGAGATTAGAAGAAAAATCGATTAATGCTCTGAGATTTCTTGGAGTAGATATGATAAATAGAGCTAACAGTGGTCACCCGGGAATAGTATTAGGGTCAGCACCAATGCTGTATACTCTTTATACAAAACAAATGAATTTTGACCCAAAAGAAAAAAATTGGATAAATAGGGATAGGTTTGTTCTTTCGGCAGGACACGGATCAGCATTAATTTATTCAATGCTTCATCTTGCAGGATATGATTTACCTATGGACGAACTTAAAAATTTCAGACAGTGGGGGTCTAAGACAGCCGGTCATCCTGAATATATGCATACAGATGGTATTGAAGCAACTACAGGCCCTTTAGGACAAGGAATAGCAATGTCGGTAGGAATGGCTATTGCCGAAAAATATACTGCTGCTAAATTAAACAAAGAAGATTTAAAGATTATAGATCACTATACTTATTCTCTTTGTGGAGATGGAGATTTACAAGAAGGAGTAGCTCAAGAAGCAGTAAGCTTAGCCGGTCATTTAGGATTATCGAAACTTATATTAATGTATGATTCAAATGATATTCAGTTAGATGGACCTGTAAATATGGCAAACTCTGAAAACACAAAAGAAAAATTTGAAGCAATGAACTGGAACTATATATTGGTTAAAGACGGGGAAGACATAAAAGAAATTAACAAGGCGTTAAAAGAAGCAAAAAATCAAAAGGATAAACCTACATTAATTGAAATAAAAACAAAAATAGGCCTAGGATCCCCTGTTGAAGGTAAAAGCGCAGCACATGGTGCACCTCTTGGAGATAAGAATACAATTGACACTAGAAAAAAATTGAATTGGAATTTTGAACCCTTTGAAATTCCTAAAGATGTATATAGTCATATAGAAGAATTTGTAAATGAAAAGCATAAAGGATTATTAAAATGGAAAAAGGATTTAAAAGAATATAAAGATAAATATCCAGAAGATTACGAAACACTTATGCAGATAGCTGGAGAAAAGGAATTTCAATTAGATTTTGGTAAGTTATACCAAGATATAAAATACATACCTGGAGAAAAAGAAGCTACAAGGGCATCTTCCGGTAATATAATAAAAGAGCTTCAAAAGGCTTCACCTTTATTCATAGGAGGAAGTGCTGACTTAACTGCTTCAACAAAAATTAAAGGAGTAGACGGAAACTTTGAATACAATAATTCTAAAGGTAGAAACATTAATTTTGGAGTTAGGGAACATGCTATGGCTGCAATAACAAACGGTATAGTATTAAGTGGATTAAAAGGTTTTGCTGGAGGATTTTTTATATTCAGCGACTATATGAAGCCTTCAATGAGGTTATCAGCTCTTATGGAAATACCTACAGCTTATGGGTTCACCCATGATTCAATAGCAGTAGGGGAAGATGGACCAACTCATCAGCCAGTGGAACAATTGGCAGGCCTTAGAGCTATACCTAATTTTAATGTAATACGTCCAGCGGATGGAAATGAAGTAAAAGCAGCATGGAGAATTGCCTTTACTTCAAAGAAAACTCCTACGGCAGTTGTATTTACAAGACAGGGAGTACCACAGCTTGCTAAATCTTCACAAAAAGGAGTGGAAAAAGGAGCTTATGTAATATCTCCTGAGAAAGATAAAATTGATGCTTTAATTATAGCTACGGGAAGTGAAGTTTCATTAGCAATAGAATCCCAAAAAGTATTATTAGAAGAAGGGATTGATGTAAGAGTTGTGTCTATGCCATCTATGGAACTATTTGATGTTCAGAATGAAGATTATAAAAACTCTGTCCTTCCTGAAAAAGTAGATAAGAGATTATCTATTGAAATGGCTGCATCATTAGGATGGGGTAAATACGTTGGGCTTAAAGGTAAGACCATGTCAGTTGATAAATTTGGAGCAAGTGCAAAAGGAAGCCGAAACATAGAGGAATACGGCTTCACAGTAGAAAATGTAGTAAAAACAGTTAAATCAATGATGTAAGTTATTAAAGCGCAGGAAACTGCGCTTTTTTTATTTTTTTACTGAATATCAGTTTAGCAGTAAAATTTTTATTATTTCTAGATTGATGGATGCTTATCACTTAATAATGCTATGTATTTTGAAGACATATAAAAAAATATAATATTATTTAATGAACTCGCAGTTGAAGCCCTAGTCTATTTATAAAGTAAATAGTATCAGGTCTCATGCAAGGCTTTCCCAAGAGATAGAATATCGATTGGCTAGAAAACGACTGTTGAATGAATAATATTATATATATAATCTATGAAAGTAGGCGAAATAATAATCTATATGTTATTAGAAGAAGAAAAGATTAATATAAAAAAAATAAAAGAATAAAAAACAGATATCTGTGTATCAATACAATAAGTGCAAAAAAATAAGGAAGGTGTTTTTATGGGAAAAACTATAAACATAGTTTTATCAGGAGAAGCAGGAGAAGGACTTAAAACAATTGAAAAATTGATAACAGATGTAGTTTCTAAATACTACTATTACTTCGCTTCAAAAGAAGTAATGAGTAGAGTTAGGGGTGGAAACAATACTACGGAAATTAGAATATCAGAAGAAAAGGTGTATGCCTTTCAAAAAAATATAGATGTTTTGTTTTTGCTAAATGACAATGCATTATATAGATTAGAAGAAAGAATTAACGAAAAAACTGTGATTTTTGGTAGTGAAAAATATAAAAATAATGAAATTATAAAGAAAAAAAATAGTAAGCTAAATATAATTGACTTAAAAAATTTAGCAAAAGAAGCAGGAAGTAAACTATTTAAAAATACTATTATTTTTGGATTTATGATGGGAATGATGGGACTGGAAATAGATGAAGGAAATAAAAAAATCAAAGAATTTTTTGCTGATAAAAAAGAAGATATTGTAAAGAAAAATTTGAATGCACTAGAAATTGGTTGCAAAGAAGGATCAAAACACAAGTATCTATTTAATATAAAAAAAGGGAAAATTGAAAATTGCAAAAATATAAGTGGTACTGAAGCTATTGGAATTGGGGCTTTGGCCGGAGGGTGCAACTTTGTAGGTTCTTATCCTATGTCTCCGTCTACGGGTGTACTTACATATTTAGCTAAGAAAGGTAAAGACTTTGATGTGCTTGTTGAACAGGCGGAAGATGAAATAGCGGCATTAAATATGGTTATAGGCTCTTGGTATGCAGGAGGAAGAGGTCTTGCTACTACTTCTGGCGGAGGGTTTGCTCTTATGCAGGAAGCAGTGAGTCTTTCTGGAGTATCAGAAACTCCTTGTGTAGTTCATATAGCTCAAAGACCTGGACCTGCAACGGGAATGCCTACGAGAATGGAACAGGGGGATTTAAACTTGACAGTTTATGCAGGACACGGAGAATTTCCTAGGATAATATTAGCACCTGGAAATTTAAAAGATGGTATTGAACTTACTCAAAAAGCTTTTTATTTAGCAGATAAATACCAAGTGCCAGCTTTTATCCTTACGGATCAGTTTTATGTAGATTCCAATTCTCAGATGGAAAAATTCCAAATAAAAGAAGAATATTTAGAACAAAATATTGTTGAAACTGAGGAAAATTATAAAAGATATAAATTTACAGAAGATGGAATTTCTCCAAGAGGAATACCGAGCTATGGTAAAGGTGTAGTAAAAACAGACAGTCATGAACATACTGAGGAAGGACTAGTTACTGAAGACTTTAATTTAAGAAATAAAATGAAGGAAAAAAGAATGAATAAAAAGATAAATATTTTAGAAGACTATATTCAACCGGAATTAATCGGAAATAAGAATTATAAGAACTTAGTAGTAGGTTGGGGTTCAACTTTTGGAGTATTGTCCGAGTTCGTAAATAGAAATAAAGATTTAGATACATCATTTTTAAATATTAAACAATTGTTTCCCTTAGATGAGAGTTTAAAAGATTACTTTAGTAAAGCTGAAAAAGTTGTAGTAGTTGAAAATAACTATACAGGACAACTAGCAGGACTACTTAAGTTAGAACTTGATATAAAGATAGATCATAAGGTACTAAAATATAGCGGTGAACCTTTCAGTATTGAAGATATAGATAGCAGTTTAAAGGAGTTGTTGTAATGACTTTTGATATTAAAGATAAATCAAAAATTAGCTG
>CAYMUD010000087.1:0-5996 GCA_964393495.1 uncultured Clostridia bacterium
CTGTTGCATTTGGTGCAGTTGGTACTCCTGTAATAGGAGCTATGGGTACCTTAGCAACAAATCTAAATGCTATAGGAGCAGACCCTGCAGTATTCCAAATGGAATTAACTAAATGGGCAGCAGTAGGTCATGCTGTAGTAGGAACTTTCATACCACTTTTAACTTTAGGTCTTATGACCAGGTTCTTCGGTAAAAACAGATCTTTTAAAGAAGGGCTTAAAGTAGCACCTTTCGCAATATTTGCAGGTCTAGCTTTTACAGTACCTTACTTATTAATAGCAATGATTTTTGGTCCAGAACTTCCTTCTTTGGTGGGAGCTTTAATCGGACTATTTATAGTAGTTCCAGCTGCCAAAAGCGGTTTCTTAATGCCAAAAGATACTTGGAATTTTCCTAAGGAAGAAGAGTGGGAAGAAGATTGGAAATCTAAGGTTGACTTAGGAAAAACAGCTGAATCTAATATGTCACTACTTAAAGCTTGGACACCTTATTTACTAATTGCAGCAATTCTTGTTATAACAAGAATTCCATCATTGGGACTTAAGGGCTTGTTAGCTTCTCAAGTAATAACAATACCTAATGTAATGGGTACAGGTCTTGACTATGGTCTTAAATGGGCTTATCTACCAGGCACAATTCCTTTTATGCTTGTAGCTATAATAACCCACTTCATGCATGGAATGAAATCAGATGAAGTAAAATTTGCTTGGAAAAATACCTTTAAGCAAATTTCAGGAGCAGCTATTGCATTGTTTGCTGGTATTGCAATGGTTCAGCTTATGCTTAACTCAGGAGTAAATGGAAGCGGATTAGATAGTATGTTGAGTGAAATGGCAAAGGCAATCGCTGGAATAGCTGGTAATGCTTATGTATTTGTAGCTCCATTTATTGGTGTATTAGGTGCTTTCATGTCAGGATCAAATACAGTTTCAAATATACTGTTTTCATCATTACAATTCGAAACAGCAACTATATTAGAAATGCCTCAGGTACTTATAGTAGCATTGCAAGTTATCGGTGGCGGTATCGGAAATATGGTTTGTGTAAACAACGTAGTAGCAGTTTGTGCAACAGTAGGTGTTATAGGAATGGAAGGTAAACTCATAAGGCGTAATGCCATACCAATGTTTATCTATGCTATAGCAGTTGCAATAGTAATAGGCGTATTAGTTTACTCAGGATTTAATCCTTTACCTCTCTAATAAATATATATTTAAACTAAAGTTAGAAGAAGCCTTCTCTCAAAACGAGGAAGGCTTCTTCTCTCTTCTTTTTAACAATTATAGCATAATTCATTGAAAAAAATAAGGAAAACCCTTATAATGTAATGGATGGAAATAATATAAAATAAAGGTTGGTGTATTAATTGGAAAAAACTTTAGTATTAATTAAACCAGATGCAGTACATATGAGAGTAGTAGGAAATATAATATCAAAGTACGAAAATGAAATGTTGAATATTGTACATATAAAAATATTGATCCCAGATAAAGAACTTTTAGAAAAACACTACGAAGAACATAGAGACAAAGATTTTTTTCCTGAGCTAATAGAATTCATGAGTGGTGGAAGAGTTGTTGCTATGGTTTTAGAAGGTGAAGATGTGGTGTCTAAAGTAAGAAAAATTAACGGTGATACTAACCCCAATAAAGCTGAAGAAAACACAATAAGAAATTTATACGGTACGGATCTAACTTTTAATGCAGTACATGGTTCGGAAGATCAAAAGTCAGCAGAAAGAGAAATTAATCTTTGGTTTAAAAATATTTAGTCTAAAACTTACCCCTCTATCTCTTGATATAGAGGGGTATTATTTATTTGCTATTAATCTGCTTACAGGCTTTTACCACATTTTTTGCCAATATTGAAGTAGTGACAGACCCTATTCCTCTTGGTACTGGGGTAACCATAGAAACTTTATTTTTTACATCTTCAAAATCTACATCACCGTACATATTTCCTTGGCTATCGAAGTTAATGCCTACATCAATAAGTATTGAATTTTCCTTGATATATTTAGAATTTACCATCCTATCTCTTCCCACTGCTGCAACTAAAATGTCTGCTTTTGAAGAAACCTTCTCTAATTCATTTGTTTTAGAATGACAAATTGTCACAGTTGCATTTTCTTTTAAAAGCATCATTGAGACAGGCTTTCCTACTACTAAAGATCTTCCTAGAACAACTACTTCTTTACCTTTCAAATCTATATCATAGTATTTTAGGGTTTCTATAACTGCTGCTGGTGTTGCCGGCGGTAATCCTGATTCGTCTCCTTCAAATATCTTAGCTACATTTACAGGAGAAAAACAATCTACATCTTTAACCGGTAAAATTGCATATTTTATTTTTTCTTCTCTTAGATGTTTTGGTAAAGGTCTGAAAATTAGTATGCCGTGGGTCTTTTCATCATTATTTAATTCTTGAAGTTTGCTTAAAAAATCATCCTCTTTAACATCTTTCGGCAGTAAATGTACTTCTGCTTCTATCCCTGTTTTTTCCATTCTTTTTAAAGCTCCTTTTTCGTAAGCTTTATCACTTGGATTTTCACCTACCCTGATTATAGAAAGTTTTGGAATTATTTTTTTCTTTTTAAAATTTTCTACTTCTAATTTAACTTCCTCTGTTATTTTATCTGCAACAGGTTTTCCTAATAATAATTCTGACATTTTTCCCTCCTGTATATAATATATTTTATCTATTGTTACTATAATATTAAAACTTTGTTTTATAAATTATGTAGTTTTCATATTATATTTCTAAAGATTTTTGATATGCTTCATTTCTTCTAACATTTAATTTTTTAACTGTAAGTTTAACTGCTTCTTTTTTAGAATACCCTTCTTGTAAAAATATCTTAAGTTGATCTTCTATACTGATTTCCTCTTTTTCTTCTATTATCCCTTGGTAACCTCTTATAACTACTACAAACTCACCTCTTACAGTAGCTTTACTCAATTTATTAATAACTTGCAAAATATCCCCTCGAATTTGTTCCTCGAATTTTTTTGTTATTTCTCTTGATATACTTATTTCTCTATTTCCAAATACTTCTTCTATGTCTTTAAGAGTTTTAATGATTCTGTGAGGTGCTTCGTAAATAATTAATGTTCTTCTTTCTTCTTTAAGTTCTTTAAGTTTTTCTATCTTTTCTCCGGATTTTCTTGGGAGAAAACCTTCAAAAACAAATCTGTCTGTATTAAATCCTGAAGCTACTAAAGCAAGTAGGAATGCACTTCCTCCAGACAGTACTTCCACTTGTATTTCTTCATCCAAGGCTTTTTTAATTAGAATTTGCCCAGGATCTGAAATTCCAGGCATACCCGCATCAGATATTAAGGCACAATCTTCTCCATTTTTAACTCTGGATATAATTTCTTCCGATCTGCTATTTTCATTGTGCTCGTGATAACTTATCATCTTTGTATTTATATCAAAATGATTTAAAAGTTTAATACTGTGCCTTGTATCTTCTGCTGCTATGAAATCAACTTTTTTTAGTATATCTATTACTCTAAATGTCATATCCTGGAGATTTCCCAAAGGAGTAGGACAAACGTATATTTTACTCATTATTACCACCTAACTACTGTATATTTTATTTATTTCTTCTGTATATTCTCCATTTTCCTTAAAAACTATAAGGGGCTTTTCTACAATTAAGTGAGGATTAGCTGCCTTTATTCCTTTAATTAAAATTAAATTTGGCTTTTCATTAATTTTATTTTGTACAAACCTAATTTTTTTGGGTTCTATTTTATAATACTTCATTAAATGAAATACCTCTACTAATCTATCGGGTCTGTATACCATAAATAGCTTTCCCCTGTGTTTTAAAAGTTCAGATGCTACCTTCATAAAATCTTCCAAAGTACCCTCTATTTCATGTCGCGAAAGAGCCTTCTTCTTTTGGGGGCTTATTAAATTATTGGAAGTTTTTATATAAGGAGGATTTGAAACTACCGTATCAAAGTGGTTCTTTTTTAAATGATTCCTATAATCTTTAATGTTAGTATTTATGATTTCTATGAAATTTTCTACTTTATTTAACTTTATAGACCTCTTAGCCATTTCTGCTACTTCTTTTTGAACTTCTATACCGTATATTTTTTTTGTATTATTTTTGCCATATAAAAGTATGGGTATAATACCTGTACCTGTACCTAAATCAACTACTTCTTCATTATCCTTTAAATCACAGTAATTTGCTAAAAGTACTGAATCCATTCCGAAACAAAACCAGTCTTGATTTTGAATTATTTTAAGTCCTTTACATTGAAGATCTTCTATTCTTTCTCCGTCATTTAAATCTATCATAAATCTTCTCCATCATCAGGATCTACTGCATTTATAAGTTTAGAGTCTTTATAGTAACTATTTAATTTTTTTATATTTATAATCCACAAATATATTACAAAAGGCAGAAATAATATCATTAAAAATCCACTGCCAGACATCAATATAAAGTTGAATGAACCGTGAAGCAACATTGGAGCAGTAAGAGATTTTTTATAGTAAAATCTTTTTTCAACATCTGTTTTAGAAAATTTAGCTAATGATAAATAGTAACCCATAGTTACAGCAAATAGCATATGTGCCGGCACTGATAAAATTGCTCTATATGTTCCTATACTCTCTACATCGGGAAATCTAAATACTACATATATAATATTTTCAACAGTTGCAAATCCTAAAGCTGAAAATACTGCATATACAATGCCATCCAATTTTTCGTCAAAATGTTTATCATAATAGGCTACTTTATTAACAACTAACCTCTTCATGAATTCTTCGGAAAATCCTGCAACTATAAAAGCTTGGTATGCTATAGCTATTACTCCTCCAAAAATATTGAACCCAACTAAAAAAGATTCTAGGAAAATTGTTGGAACAGTTATTATAGCTCCTCCTATAAAAGTTTTTACTAAGAGTTTCACTGGCTCTCTATCGTGCTTGTCTACTAGATATATGACTACAGCTAATGCAATTCCTGGAGTTACTGCTGTAAGTATTAAGTTTAAGTTCATAAGACACCTCGTTTATAGAAAATATATTTTTACTATGTTATAATTGAATCTGTTAAATAATACTAACATATATACATTATACAGGAGGCAGTAATAATGAACAACTCAAAAACACTAGGATATTTTTCTATTTTAGCAACTGTTTTAATTTGGGGGATATCTTTTATAAGTACAAAAGCATCTTTAGATTACTTTAACCCAATATCTTTAGCCTTTTGGAGGTTTTTTTTAGCTGTGATTGCTTTATATATAATAAAAAAAATTAAATATCCAAAGGTAATTATGGATAAAGAAGATAGAAAAATATTTTTTTTAGGGGGTATTTCCGGTGTGTTTTTATATTTTATGTTTGAAAACTACGGCTTAAAATATCTAAATGCTTCAACTGCCTCTATTCTTATAGCTGTAATTCCCGTACTAACTATGATTTCAGAAACCATAATTAACAGAGAGAAGTTATCAGCTAAAAAAATAATTAGTGTTAGTCTTTCAGTAATAGGGGTTATATTGATAGTTGGTTTTGATCCCCAAAGGAATATTGCAGACATGCTTATAGGATCTGCATTAATACTTTTAGCATCTATTTCTTGGGTTATTTATACCTTTTTATCAAAACCTTTATACAAAAAATATACTACTATAACAATTGCCTACTACCAAACTCTTATAGGTTTTTTGTTTTTTAGTTTATTAATGCCCTTTAACCAAAGCAATATACTTAATTTACCTTTAGATATATATATACATGTAATATATTTGGGAGTTTTAAGTTCTGCTGCTGCATATCTTCTTTTTATTTATTCTTTAGAAACTTTAGAAGCAACAGTCTGTAATATATTTATAAATCTCATACCTGTTGTAACTGTAAGTGCGGGTATATTTTTTTTAGATGAGAAAATCACTTTAATTCAGGGACTTGGTGCAGGAATTATTATTTTTTCTATCTTACTTCTTACATATAAAAGGAAA
>CAYMUD010000088.1:0-1593 GCA_964393495.1 uncultured Clostridia bacterium
TTATGTAATCAATAAATATATCTACAATTTCAGGATCAAATTGTTTTTCTTTTTCTTTTTTTAATATTTCTAATGCTTCTTGTTTTGTTTTTGATTTTTTATTCAATCTTTTGGTAGTCATTGATTCGTATGCATCAGCTACAGATATTATCCTTGACATTAGAGGAATCTCTGTTTTCGAAAGTCCTTTAGGATAGCCTTTGCCATCCCACCTCTCATGATGATGAAGAATCCATTCAGCTAAATGAGAGTATTCGTAAACATTTTTAAGTATTTGATATCCTGTTTCAGAATGTTTTTTCATTATTTCTACTTCCTCTTTATCTAATTCTTCTTTTTTATTTAATATTTTTTTTGAAATTAAAACCTTTCCTATGTCGTGAAGCATACCTGCTGCCCTCAAATCTAGTCTATCTTTTTCATCCATTTTCATTTTTTCAGCTAGTAATTCACAGTGCTTGGAAACTCTTTCTCTGTGAAATTGTTCTTCTTTACATTTATCATTGATATTATTTATAACTATATTAAGAGTTCTGTTTCTCATTTCTCTTCCTTGGCTAACCTTGTCTTTATACATATAGTTATCTGCTTCTTTTAATTTATCAAAAACATCTTCATTTTCACTGTCTTTAATACTGTATCCAATAGCAAGAGATATTATTACTAAATCAAAGTTTGATTTTAAAGCTTCATCTGTAATTCTCTTTTTTATTTCTTCAGCTTGGTTTTTATTTGTATTTGTTAAGAGTATTACAAATTCATCTCCTCCAAATCTACCTATTATGTCTGTTCTTCTACAAGTCTTTTCAAGAATATGAGCAACATTTTTTAATAATTTATCTCCTGCATCATGTCCAAAAGCATCATTTGTTAGTTTTAAACCATTCACATCTAAGCTCATAAGACAAAGAGGATAATTTCTTTTTGTATCAAGACGTTTCATTGAATCTTCCATGTATCTACGATTATATAACCCGGTAAGATGATCGTGAAAGCTCAAATATTCTATTTTTTCTTGATTCTTTTTTAAATCCGTAACATCAATAACTGTAAGATATACTCTAGCATAATTATCTAAAGCTTTTATCTCCATTATTACTGTTTTCTTTTCACCTGTAAGGGTTTTAGTTTCATTTTCAGCTATAAAGGTATTATTACCTTCTACTATAGATTTAAATTCTGGAATCAACACATCCATACTTTTTGGAGTAAATACCTTTTCTAAATTATTCATTAAATCTTCTTTATTTTTTGCCTTATAAAATGAAAGTGCATGTTTGTTTACATCTAATACCTTTATTAATTTCAAACATTTTTTTATTTCATCCGGATTATTTTTAAAATATTTTTCAATGTTACTATGTTTTTCCTTTATTGCATATAAATAGTCTCTTAGTTCAGTGTAATCTTCCTCCCATATTACGATGGGTACATTTTCAAAGAGTTTTTTATATCTTTCTTCTAATTTTTTTATTTTTATAATATCTTGACTATTTTTTATATACTCTGTAATATCATTTAACTTATCGTAAGCAATTACAATATTTGTTTTATCTGCAAAAACTCCAGATATATATGAAGAATCCTTCTCTT
>CAYMUD010000088.1:1693-5889 GCA_964393495.1 uncultured Clostridia bacterium
TTTATCAACGAAAAAAATAATATCAGAAGAATTATCAACTAAATCTCTGTATTGTTTTTCTGTTAGTCTTTTTGTTGACTTATGCATTACTTTCACCTTCTCTTATGTTTATGGTCAAATATCTAAAACTTTATTGATAAAAATATTTACTATTTTTTCATCAAATTGTTTACCTGAGTATTTCACAAGTTCATCTACAGCTTCACATTTTTTCATTTTTTTCTTATAAGGCCTTTCCGAAATCATTGCATCATATGCATCCGCAATCTTAATTATTCTTGATTCAAGAGGTATATTTAGTTCTTTAAGTTTTTGAGGATAACCAGATCCATCAATGTTTTCATGATGATTAAGTACTATTTGAGATATATCAGAATATTCAGGTACACTGTTCAATATTCTGTATCCTATTTCAGGATGTTTTTTTATTTCATTAAATTCTTCTTTTGTTAATTTTCCTCTTTTATTTATTATACTGTAATCTATAGCTATTTTACCAATATCGTGTAGCAATCCAGAAATTTTTAATAGGTTTATTTTTTCTTGTCCTAAATTCATTGCTTCACCTATTTTATAGGATAATTCACTTACTCTTTTAGAATGCTCTTCTTCTCTTTTGTATCTTTCATGTAATGTAGTTAGCATAGTTAAAACAACTTTTCTTTTTTTGCTTTTTTCATCAAATATTTTATCTTTATACATTATATCTTCAGCATCTTTTTTTACTATATTAATACTTTCTTCAATTTTACTTTTTATGCTGTAGCCTAGTGCTACTGATATTTTAAGTCCTTCTATTTCTTTCTGTTCTATATTTTTCTTAATTCTTTTAATGATTTTTTCGGTATAATTTTTTTCGCAATTTGGCAAGAGAATTGCAAATTCATCTCCCCCCATTCTAGCAACAATTTCATCAGCTCGGAGTATTTCTTTTGTTGTTTTTACAAATCCTCTTAAGATTTTATCTCCCACATCATGTCCAAATGTATCGTTTATTATTTTTAACCCATTAACATCAGCTATTATAATTGACAGTGGCAAATTTCTTTTAGCATCTAATCTTTTTACTTCTTCATTGAAATATCTTCTGTTATATGCTCCTGTTAGTTGATCTTTGTAGCTTAGATTTTCTATCTGTCTATTTTTTTCTTTAATCTCCGATATATCCATAAAGGCCGATTTAATATGTTTTTCATCATTAATTTCCCAAACACTACTAATTACTTTAACATCTTTTTTTTTGTTTTTACCTAAAAATTTTAATTCCAACTCCTCTTCTTGTCCTTTTTTTACTAGCTTTTTCATATGGAGGTAGAAAGCATCTTGAAATTCCGGTGATATAAACTTGGTAATATTATCCCTTTTTTGCAATTTCTTGTCCAAAGATACCATTTCACTAAATGAAGTATTGTATAATTCTATTTCTCCTGTATGTTTATAAATAACATATCCAATGGGCGCATCAAAAAACAAAGACTTGAATTTATTTTCAGATTCTTCTAAGACTCCTTGTATTCTCATTAATTCTTTATTCTGATACATTAATTCTTGATGATATACAGATATTTCTTCAGCCAGATCATTTATTGATTTATTATTTATTAGATTTTCTGGACTTACTTCATCGTCTAAAATTTCTTTGATTTTTGATTTTAAAATATCTTTATTTTCAAATTTCAATTCAAAGCCCCCTATTTTCAATTATTCATATCAGATATATTGATTACTACACCTACCGCGTAAATAGGATTACCTTTTTTATCTCTTTGACTTATCTTTCCTCTATCGAAAAATTTTCCATAACTACCATCTTTTTTTCTTATCCTATATACTGCCTTCCATTCCTCTGTCTTGCCTTGTAAATGATTTCTCATTTTTTCCATAGTATCATCATAATCTTCAGGATGAATTAAATCGCATACTTCATAAACATCATTTGGAAATTCCTCTGCTTCGTACCCAAGCATTTCTGCTTTCATATCATCATATATTATTGTATTTGTTTTAATATTCCATTCCCACCAGGATATTCGTCCTGATTTTAATATTTGTATTATCCTTCTATTGTATTTATCGGCTTTTTCAACCTGTTCTTTATAATTGTTAATATCAACAAAGGTAACAATTACCCCCTCTATTGAATTATACTCTGTTCTAAAAGGTCTTATTCTTGTTAACCAGTAATTTCCTTTATCATCTTTTATTTCTTTTTCTATACCTTTTAAGTCTTCTACTACTTTATTAATATCTTCTATTAAATCCGGATAATAATTAGATGCAGAAATATGGGATATAGGCCTTCCTATGTCCGTAGACATTATGTTAGTTATTTTTGATACTACTGGAGTTATCCTTCTTATTTGAAGTTTCCTATCTATGTATAATGCTCCTATCTGAGTATTTTTAATTAGATTATCTAAGTCATTGTTTAAACTAACTAATTCATCTATTTTAATTTGATACTCACTATTAACTGTGAAAAGTTCTTCATTTACAGATTGGAGTTCTTCATTTGTACTTTGCAGTTCTTCATTTGATGCAATTAGCTCTTCATTGGATGATTGAAGTTCTTCATTGGATGTTTCTAATTCTTCTACTGTAGCTTGTAAAGTTTCTCTTGATGTTTTTAATTCGTTTTCAAGATATTGTATTTTTTCTTCTGTTTCTTCTTTTTCCTTTACTTCCTTTTTTATTATATTTTTTAAATTATCTTTACTTTCACTTTTAAAAGACATTAAATAATACTCTTGATTTTCTAAGTTGATTATTTTTCCTTCTATTGTTAAGCTATTACCTTTTAATTTTTTTAACCCAATAATTTTTTCAAATATTATATCTTTTTTATCTTTTTTTAATCTTCTAACAATATTGTTAATATATATTGATAAATCATCTGAAACATTTGATGATATATTTGTTGAAAATCTTCCAGGTTTTATTGATAAAAAATCAGATACATCATTAAAAACATGAATAATATTATCCTTATCATCTAAAACTATGGATGGTGGAAGTACTTTGTTTAATGTTTCTAAAATAAGTTTTTCAAATTTCACAGGTTTATACATATATGGATTTTTTTTAGTAATTCCTGGATTCACACTTAATGTATTATTTATGTGGACTTTATCTTCTATACTATTTTTGTAACCTTCTTTGTATTTATAGAGTTTATTCTTGCTATTTATCGTTTCGAAAGCTTCTTGTATATTCCCTAAAGATTCGCTGGATCCAAGCATTAAATATCCGTTTTTATTTAAGGAATAATAAAACATTGACATCACTTTCTGCTGAATTTCAGGTTTTATATATATAAAAAGATTTCTACATATAATTAGGTCTAATTTAGAAAAAGGAGGGTCTTTGAGGACATTATGTTTAGCATAAACTACCAAATTTCTTATTTTTTCACTTATTCTTCGACCATTTTTTTCTTTTATAAAATACTTGTCTATGTATTCTTTCTTAACATCAGATAAAATACTGTCTGGATAATATCCTTTGCTTGCTATATCTAAAGCTTCTTTATCTATATCTGTACCAAATATTTTTATTTCTATATCCAAACCCTTTTTTTCTTTATATTCTTGTAGAAGCATAGCAATAGAATATACTTCCTCTCCAGTAGAGCAGCCCGAAGACCATACTCTTAGGATTTTTTTTGAGTAGTCAAGTTTTGGAATAATATCTTTTTCTAATTGATCAAATGCTAATTTATCTCTAAAAAAGCCCGTAACTCCTATCAACATTTCTCTGTACAGCGTTCCTTTTTCTTCTTCTGAATTTTTTAAAAATTTAACATACTCCTCTGTTGAGTTATATCTTTTTACCTTAATTCTTCTTTCTATTCTTCTTATTATTGTATTTTCTTTATAATATGAAAAATCTATTCCTGAATGGTCTCTTAGAAGCATTATTATTTTAGTTAAGGAATCTATATTTTTTGGCCCATTATCATTCTTTTTTTCTTTTCCTTTTTTACCTAGAGGGTGTTCTATATAGTTTATTAATTCTTTATACATATCTTCAGGCTTTAAAATATAATCAACAATTCCTGTAGATATAGAACTTTTTGGCATACCATCAAATTTAGCGGATTTTTCGTCTTGAACCATTATCATTCCACCAGCTTCTTTCACTGATTTCAGACCTAAAGTTCCATCACTTCCAGTTCCTGAAAGAATTACAGCTATTGC
>CAYMUD010000089.1:0-5802 GCA_964393495.1 uncultured Clostridia bacterium
ATGATTTACCATTAAATATTTGATTTTCAATATCATAAAGTCTAAAAGCTTTTTTGCCCATAGCCATAGTCACCGCCGCTGCATTTGTAAAATGTCCACCTCCATCTACATCTGCATCAATTCTTCTAGCTATTATATTTCCATCTTTATTAAAACCAGTTTTAATTTTAATCTTGGTTGAATTTCTACTTCTGCTGCCCATTATAGTTTCACTTCTATTCATTGCAATTTTAACAGGTCTACCAGTTTTTAAAGAAGCAAAAGCACACACCGGCTCTAATATTGGCAAACCCTTTCCACCAAAAGAACCACCCATAGTAATCTTTTTTACTCTAATTTTATTATAGGGATAATCAATAGCTTTAGCTATAATATGTCTAACCTGAAATACCACCTGACAGGGAGCATAGACTATAATATTATTAAATTCATCCAATTCAGCTAAGCAGGCATGGTTTTCTATTGCTGAATGATGAATTTTGGGAGTTGTTCCCTCGTCTTCTACTATATAATCGCAGTCATTAAATGCATTTTCTGTGTCACCACAAAATAGGGTTTTTGTAAATGCTAAATTCGTATCTCCGTTTATTATACTCTTATCTTTTTTTGCTTCTTCTATACCGATAACAGGCTCTAATTCTTCATAAGTCACATCGAGCGCTTTTATCCCTTTGTTTACGGCTTCTTTTGTTTCTCCTAAAACTAATGCTATTCTATCTCCAACAAATCTAGCTTTCTTTTGTAGTATGTTTTCATCTTCCACTACCTCAGCTCCAGGAAACCATTGATGAGAACAATATTTATTTTTTGGTACATCTTCGTAAGTAAACACATGTGTGACACCTTCAACCTTTAATGCACTTTCCTTATCAATAGTTACAAACGCATGTGGCTTATCACTCATGTATATTTTCCCATATAACATATTATTTTTTTCAATATCTTCTAAGTATTGAGCTTTTCCTCTAGCTTTATCTAAAGAATCGTCTCTTTCTATTCTTTTTCCTATGTATTTGAAGTTATTATTCATTTAGACTCCTCCTATTTTCAATATCTTTAAATATATCATCAAGGATTCCTTTTACAGCAACCTTCTTATAATCTTTAGATTTTCTATTAGGAATAGACTCTAATACCTGCTTACTTCCTACTTCCAATATTTTTTCTTTTAATTCTTTATTCAAAACATTATTTTTTAATTCTTCCTCTATAATTATTGATCTAACGGCCTTTACGCCTATTGATCCTATGTAAACTTTACTATCTACAACTTTATCCTCTTCTAATGATAATTTAATGCATGCATTAATTTTTGATATAGTTACCGCTTTTCTTGCTCCTATTTTTGCAAAAGAAGAAAATTCATTATTTTTTTGTCCTTTTAAAATAATCTTTATTATAACATCATCATATTCTAATGAAGTTTTACCTATATTCTGTATTATATCATTCACAAGCTCTTTTCTAATTTCACCTTTTGAATTCATTATTTCAACTTCAGCATCAAAGGCAAACAAAACTGCAACAGTATCAGCACATTGAGCAGCATTAGCTATATTACCTCCAATAGTAGCAAGATTTCTAATTTGAGTAGATCCTATGCTTGCTGCCGCCTTTGATAAAGCTGGGCTATATTTATTTATTATTTCATTGTTTTCTAAATCTACCATTCTTACACAGCTTCCAATTTCTATAAAATCATTATTTAATTTTATTTTTTTAAGTTCTTTAATCTTTGTAATATCAATTAATGAAAAATCGTAAATTCTATTCTTGTTTAACCCAACAGCTATATCTGTTCCTCCAGCAACAATATAAGTATTGTGAGTTTTTTCAGATAAGGCTTGCTGAAGCTCTTTTAAAGTTTTAGGTGTATAGAAATTATTTTTATTCATATTCAACACCATCCCTTACATCTTCAATAGCTTTAACGATTTTATTATATCCAGTACACCTACATAAATTTCCTTCTATAGCCTTTATTATTTCTTCTTTAGTAGGTTCTGGATTTTTATATAAAAGTGCTTTTGCTGACATAATCATTCCTGGTGTACAAAATCCGCACTGTATTGCTCCGTTTCTTGAAAATGATTTCATTATAGACTCAAGCTCTCCTGTTTTTTCCAAACCTTCAACTGTAGTAACTTCACATCCATCTACCTGACCAGCAAAAATAGTACAAGAAGTTACAGCTTTTTTATCTAATAATACAGTACAAGCTCCACACTCTCCTTCACTGCAGCCTTCTTTCACACTTTTCAGTTTCATATCGTCTCTTAGAAAATCAATTAACCTTTTATTTGGATTTATATTCTTTTCAACTTTTTCTCCATTTATAACTACTTTAATCTCCATTTATAACCACCCCATTTGATTTATACATTTATTATAAATGATGTCAGTCAAAAAAAAGTCAAAAGAAGTTTTTCAAAAAAACTTCTTTTGACTTTTTTTATTTTAATACAGTTTTTACTAATTCATCTTCCAAATATTTATTAATTAATTTCTTCTCATAAGTCATTGCAGGATTTTCAAAACATTTTAACTCACCATTACAGCAGCTATTCATGTTATCTTCTATTAATTTAATAAATTTATAGTTTTCTTTATAACCCTTTGTTTTTATAATAATTTCTGCTTTTATTCTACATAAGATTCCCTTTTCGTATATATTTTTGCTCTTATTTATGAATAAAAAGGATTTTTTCAATAATTCGTAACTTTTTTCAAACTCCTTATTATTTGCATATATTAATGCTAAATATCCATAACTTATATACCTTCCCCAGAGGAAAACTATTTTCTTGTAATAATCAATTGATTCATTTAATATTTTTTTAGATTCCTGATATAATCCTTTTTCATATAATATTCTTCCTTTACTTGCTAATGTGAAAGCCATACCAGATAATAGTCTTTTTTCATCACATATACTATAGCATCTATCATAATAGTTTAGTGCACTATTAAAATCCTCCTGTAATCTCTTATTTTCTCCCAAGTAAAGATATGCAGCTGCTTTATTCAATATATATTTGCTTTTATATTCAGGTAAATCAAAGATATTGATTGATTCAAATAAAAGTTTTTCTCCTAAATTATAATTTCCTATTAATACATTCATATATCCTTTCAATCTTTTTATCTTACCCGATTGACCTTCATCATCAACTTTTTTTTCTGCATACTCAATAGATTTTCTCATTAAATCTAAATCAAATGTATTTATTGACAAATGAATGAATTTAAAACAACCTTTTATAATATACTCATTGTTATTAATCTCTTCTGATATCTTTATCATTTTTTTGATTAAATTCATACCTTTATCTTCATTACCTATATCAATTTCCATCCTACCTATTATATAAAGGTGCATTATTTCAAGTTCTTTGAATTCTTTTGAATTTTCTTTTTCTTTTAATTCATCGTACAAATTGTTTATATTATTTATGGTTTGCTCAACTTCCTTATCATCAAGATATAAAGTCCGACCATTATTTATATTGTAATCTTCCATTTCAGGAAACATTTCATGGTTAATCATCACAAGGCCTATAAATCTCTTTAATTTATATTTAAATAATTTTAACTTGTTACCTGATTTATTATTATGATGAATTAAATAAGGATAAACAGATCTATCATTTTGACTGTTGTTTAAATTTTTCTCCCAATATTCGCTAAATTTAATATGAAGAAGCCTTCTCTTTGAGGCACTCATTTGATTGTATAAGTATGTTTTTATTTTATTGTGAGAAAAATTAATTATTAATCCATCATTGCTATCATAATCTTCAATAAGAATTTTTCTTTTCATTAAATCATCTAAATAATCTATTATTTCTATTCTAGATTTACCTAATAACTCCTCGATTAAATCTAGTTTTATACTCTCAAGGAAAATTGAACATAACTCTAATATTTTCCTTGATTCAGATGGTAAATTCAAAACCCTACTTTTTATTACATCACCAGCTTTTGATTTTAATATATCGAAATTCTTATTCTGCTGTATATTATTTATATACTCAATTATAAAAAGAGGATTACCTTCACTCCCTTTCCATATTACTTCACGTATTTCATTATTAATATCAATAAAATGTTCAACTAATTTTCCTGTTTCTTCTTTATTGAACCTATTTAACTCTATTTCTTCTAATTTATTTCTGTAATTTAAGTAGTAAATAAATTTTTCTATTTCATCTCTAATAACATTTCTACTTGTAAAAAATGTTATCATATTAATTTTTTCTTTACTCAATAGCCCTCTTATTAGCTGTAAACTAACTGTATCTATCCAATGTAAATCTTCAATTATAAAAAATAATTTAGAATTATTACTAACAATATTAAAAAGGTCTATCAAAGCTTTTTCAACTATTCTAAAATTTCGTTCTTCTCCTAAATAACCTTCTGATTCAACCTGTAGATTTATAGTAGGAAATAGAGACTGTAGTATACTTAATGTATAATCTGGAACCTTAATTTTATCTTTTCTAATTATTTCCGCCAGTTCTTCTAAAGGTTTTTTCCAGCATTCATAATAATAATCTTCTTCTAATTGATAACATTTCATATTTATAATATTAATATTACTATTAATTATAGACTCTTTAAATGAATTTATTAAATTAGTTTTTCCAATACCAGGCTCTCCTGACAACAAACAATTTTTAAAAGGTTCTTCATCTATAAAAGAACTATAGTTATAATTCAATACTCTGAACTCCTCATCTCTACCAAAAGAAAAGGATTTTTCTTTTCTTTTCTTAAAAGTTTCAATTTTTCTTTTTACCATAATCCTTTCAACTACTTCTATTAATTCTTTTGATGGAGTAATTCCTAATTCATCTTTCAATAAATTTTCTAGAGTATTAAAGGTTTCAAAACTTTTTTGATATTGTCCTTTTTCCTTATATAGGTTTATTAGTTTTAAGTAACTATTTTCATCAAATTCATCCAGTCTAATAACCCTTCTTATAGTATCAATCTTTGTATCAATGTCGAATATATTTTTTTCGCAGCATTCTATTAAATATTCTTTTAAAATTTCATTTATTTTTTTCCTTTTCAGCTGGAGCCATTCTTGAAATTCAAATAAATCACTAATATGAAATCCTTCAAGGAATTCATACGATTTTTTATTTATTATATCGTTTATATTTGTTCTATCTTCATAATTTTTATTTATAATAATATCAATGTCTAATTCATATATCTTTTTAAAGTTTATTTCTATTATAGCTCTTTTGGGAGATACTATAACATCATCTCCTAATAATTTTCTTAAAGTATATATTGCATTTCTTAAATTTTTTTTAGCTATTTTAGTTGAATTATCGGGCCAAAACAAAGTGCATAACTTATCTCTTTCAATCTTTTTTTCCACTAAAAGCACGTAAAGTATTCCCTCTGCCTTTCTAAAAGGGAATACTATTTTTTTATCTTTCATATAAACTTGTGGATATCCAATTAACTTAATTTTCAAATCCATATTATCAACCTATTCAAATTTATCTTTTCATTTTTATTTTTCCACCATTTACTTCTATCAAATCATCTATTATCAGCTGGTCTAAATTAATATCAGGGACACCTATTGATCTATCTAAGTAGCTACCATGACAATCCGAACCACCTGAAATCATTATATCATTTTTCATACAGTAGTTTGTGTAGTATTTTGTCTGAAAGTCTCCCATTGCATAAGGAGTATAACACTCAATACCATCTACCCCCACATCTCTCCAATAATCAAGCTCTTCTTCAGGCATACAGCTATCTCTATAATAATAG
>CAYMUD010000090.1:0-5755 GCA_964393495.1 uncultured Clostridia bacterium
GCATCTTCTATTTTTTCTTTACTTATGAAAATGTCTTCTTTGTCTTTCTTAAGAAATCTAATTTCTTCCAATATATTATCCAGGTTTTTGATACCTTTTTTCATCATATAATCTAAAGCTATATCCACTGAAGACATTAGTATATAGCTTGGGCTGGAACTTTGAAGCATTTTTAAAAAAGATTCAAGACTTCCTACATCTACTCTATCACTACAAACGTGCAAAGCTGAAGTTTGTGTGAAAGCAGGCAAAGTTTTATGTAAGCTCTGCACAACTATATCCGCTCCTAAATCTTCTGCTCCTTTAGGAAGCTTCTTTGAAAACTTTAGATGAGCCCCATGAGCCTCATCTACTATTAGAAGAGCATTGTTTTCGTGACTAATCTCTGCTATTTTTTCTATATCGCTACATATTCCATAATAGGTTGGATATGTTACTACTACTAGTTTTGCTCTATATTTTTTGATAATATTTCTAAATTTTTCTACATCAATAGGTTCTTTTATATGAAGCTCTTTGTTATAATCCGTCCATATGTACTCGGGATTTAAGTCTCCCAATACCAGTGAATTATATACAGCTTTATGACAATCTCTTTGGATTATAACTTTATCCTTAGGCATACTCTGAGAAAGTATTGCTGATTGCAATCCTACTGTAGAACCGTTGATTAAAATATAGCTTTTTTTAGTATGGTAAATATTACTTAATCTTTTCTGTAAACTTTTAATTATTGTCTTTGGATTGTGAAGATTATCCGTACCTTCAACTTCCGTAAAATCTATACTAAGTAAGTTTTCTCCAAAATCTCCAAAAATTTCTTTCTTCCCTTTATGACCAGGCATATGATATCTATATTTATCTTTTCGAGCTATTTCTAATAATTCTTTATAGAATTCCAAATCATCCACCTCAAGAATTAAGTTTTCTTTCTAGTATTCTGTTAATCCTTTCATTAGGATTAAATATAAATCTAAACTTTTTATCACCTTTATAATACTCACCAAATTTAGTAGTCTCCCTAGGTTCCCCATATATAAAGTGGTAAGTGTTTGAAAGCTCAGTATCTACATCAAGTTCCGAGGCACTATCATATTTTATTATATCTTTAATAGGAACTTCTAAAATAATGTGTTCTCTTTTTCCTAATTTCCTGCCAAAAGCCAGATAGTTTTCTGTAAGCAAATATATATATACATAAAGTATTCTTTCAACTACTAAATATATTATTATACCGAAAACAACTAAAAGCAATATGGATATTAAATTCTTCATATCATTTAGATTATTAGTAAGGGTTATAAGAATATTTAAAAAAACAATAAGAACAATCCCTGAAATAATCATAAATGCAAGAGATTTTCTTCTTTTTCTTAAAATCTGAACAACAGCTTTTGTTCTATCCAAAATTCTGCCTCCTATTTATATCTGTCGAAATAGTCGTCTTTATTTTTACTATAAATTTTTTTCTTCTGTTTTATTTTTTGATTTCTCTTTTTTACTACTTCTTTGTTTGTATGAATTGTCTCTACCCAAAGTATCAGCATAAACGCTGAAACAATAAAAACATATATTCCCAAAACTATATAACTTAACATATATCATCATCTACCTAAATTATTATATCATATTATACATTATTAACATTAGTATATAAAGTATTTTCTACTTTACCTTTCCCTCAACATTTTTATTTAAAACTTTATCTTCTCTTTTTTCTATTAGTGCTGCTAAAATAACTGCAGTCAAAATAAACAAACTCCCTAGGATATGCTGGGGGAAAAGAACCTCCTTTAATATAAGAACTCCAACTATTAAAGAAGTCAGTGGTTCAAAAGTGCTTATAATAGCAGCTGTTACAGTATTAATCCTTTCAAGACCCTTTTTAAAAGTTACCGTACCTATAAGAGATAAAATAGATAATATTACAATAAAAAAATAACCTTTTCTAGTAATATTAAATGTCATTTTATTAGTTATTATACTAAAAAATATAAAATAAAAAACATTGTAGAAAGATACGTAAAAGACTAGGGCATAAGAACTTATTTTCTTCAAACTTCCAGTTCCTACTACCAAGATATAATAAGCATAAAGCACTCCCGATCCAACTGCCAGTACCAGACCTATCAAGGTAATATCCCCTGAACTACCGTAACCGACTATAAAGTATATCCCTGTAAAGGCAATAATTAAAACAACTACTTTATAAATATTTACCTTGTTTTTATAAAACAAAACCCCCCCTACCATAACAACTAAGGGGTAAACAAAGTGTAGAGATGATGCTATACCTGTAGGCATATAGTGAAAGGACATAAGTAAAGTATAATACATTAGTCCGTAACCTAAAAAGCTAACCTTTATCATATCTATCTTTTCTTTTTTATTTAATTTTATACTTATATTTTTCTTCTTTATATAAACATAAAGAAACAAAGTTGCAAGTATACATCTTGCAAGTATATAAGTCATTTCATTAAAACCGTTAGCAAAAGACAGTTTTGCAAAAAAGGGAGTAAACCCAAATATAACAGCTGCAAAAACTACATAAGCTATCCCTCTTATTTTATCCATATTATCCTACCTATTTAAAAGATTCTCATTCTTCACATTTCTAAGCTGTGCAAATTCCAATATTTCTTTTACTATATTTACTTCTTTTTCATTCTCACCTTCTAGTGATTGATTCTCTTCTATCTTAATCAATATCCTATCCAAAGTGTTGTAATCTATACCCAAGGCATATTCATCATCTATTCCGGGAGCAATATCCGGAGTAGGTTTTTTTTCTAGAATTTTTCCCGGTATCTCTAAGTACTCACCTAATTTTTGAACCTGAGTTTTATACAAATGAAGTATGGGATCCATATCGCTGGATTCATCTCCCCATTTTACATAAAATCCAGTTTTCATTTCCGTCTTATTTGTAGCCCCAACTATACCATAACCTCTTTTTTCACCTTCTAGGTATAGATAAGACATCCTTAATCTGTGCTTAACTCTGTAATAAGCTAAATTTTTTCTATTTTCATCTCCACCAGAATTCTTTAAATCTTTAATATATGGACTCTCAACATTTTCCCATTGTTTCTTAGCATATCTTTCTTGATACTTTCTAGGAATAATCTTGGCAGGTGGCTTCATTTTATATACATCCATTTTCCTAAGAACTGGTGATAAATCTATCACCTTATACTTTATCCCAAGATATTCACAGACCATTTTCGAATCTTTTAAAGTACCTTTATATGAGTCTCTTTCAGGCATCAACAGTCCAAATACTCTATTTTTACCTAAAGCATCTACTAGAAGCTTAGCAGTCACCGTAGAATCGATTCCTCCACTTATTCCTATTATAACTCCTAAATATTTATATTTTTTAAATTCACTTTTAATGAATTCTACTATTTCTTTTCTGATTTCTTCCACTAATTTTATCCTCCCAAATTATAATAAAATTTTCTTTAGTAACACCTTACTAATATTAACATTTATTAGTTAAAAATCAAATTAATTAAATGTTATTTGTCTTGAAAAGAAAAACTTACTATTATATACTTTACTATATTATAACAAAAGGACGAAATAATGAAAAACACAAATCATATAAATAAAAAAGACTTATTAAAATTTATAATAATATCTTTATCAGGACTTATTATTTTTACAGCTAAGATTATTCCAGGTTCCGATAAAACAATACTTCTTTTCATAATCAACGGTTTTCAAGATTTAGTTTCTGAATACTTTGCCTATATTACTATGGTTTTTACATTTTTTGCTGCATTATTTAGCATAATAGTTAAATTTTGGAAAAAATCAAAGATAAGCAGTTATGAATTTATGAAACGAAATTTTAATATAAGCTACACTCAGCTTTTTATTAGACTCTCTGCTTTTTCACTTTCTCTCCTATATGTTTTTAGAAGAGAAATACCTCTTGAAACTATAAATCAATCCAGTGGTGAATTAGTAGAAATGTGTGGAAGTATTATTGTTTTTATAATTGGAGCAAATATGTTTTTACCTTTGCTTAGTGATTTTGGACTAGCTGAATTTTTGGAGGTTATTTTAACTAGAATTATAAAACCTCTTTTTAAAGTTCCTGCTTACGCTGTTATGAGTATAATTACAGCATTTTTTGTAGGTTCCACTATGAGTATGTTTCTTACAGGAACCCATCTTGAAAAAGGTATATATAACAAGCAGGAGTCTCTAAAGATAATGACAGCCTTAGCTGTCCCATCTATACCTACTTGCTTACTTTTCTGGGCTCTTTTTGGAGATACTGCATACTTTGCTACCTACTATTTAATAGTTGTATTAGTTTTTTTTACTGTAGCTTTAATATTAGTCCGCATTCCTCCTCTTTCAACAAAAAGCACAGATTACCTAGTTCCTAAAAAAACAGAGGAATTAAAAAAAGGAAATATTTTTAAAAGAGCCTTAAGTAAAGCTTCAAATAAAGCGAAAATAGCTAAATATAAACCATCTAAAAATATAAAATCCGTACTCAGCATTTTACTATCTTTTATACCATTTCTAATAGCCTTAGGTACTTTTTCCGTATATATTATAAATAATTTTTCTATAATAGATACACTTTCATATCCTTTTGCTCTTTATCTAAAACTTTTCGGTATAGAGGAATACATCCAAGCTGCACCTACATTTATTCTAAACTTTGTAGATCTAGCAATGCCTGCCATAGTTCTCAAACATATACCATCTTTAGAAACTAGACTGATTATGGGAGCTATTTCAATAAATATCATATTATTTATCGCTTCAATACTTATTATTACATCTTTTAAAAACCTTACAAACATAAAGGAACTACTCAGTATAATGTTTATAAGGATAATACTGTTAGTTCCTATTGCTGTACTTTGGGCTAAGGTAATTATTTAGAATATTATCCACTTAAACCAATTCTCATTATCCCTCTGATACAGATTTAGCAATAGTAAATGCTGTAATTTAACTATCCTCCAATTTTTTTAACTTTCTATCTTTATTCATCGATAATTTTGCTATAACTTTTATCTTTTATTAAATCTCCCCTTCAATGTCCAGCATTTTAAATAATTTATTTATTATATCTAAGTTACATTAAAATAAAAATAAACAAAAAAAAGTAGCCACCAGTTAATATTATGGCTACTTAATATCATCTTAAAATGATAAAAAATTCATTTTTTATTCTTAATTATATTAGATTATTATATATTTTATTATGAATCTAAGTTTTTTAGAGTTAGATAAACTCCTATCGTTCCAGCAAAAATACCACTTATAAGTCCACTAATTCCATTTCCTATACCATTTTGAATTGGTGTAATAGGTACCGGTATAATTGTAGCATTAATTATAAAAGAAATAACTCCGCCTATTACTCCACCAATAATACCCGATTTTAAAGCTTCTTTAAGTTTTGAATTCATAAATCCCTCCTATTATTTTTAGTAGATTCAAGATATATTTTGAATCCTATTAATTATAAAAAAATTCCTGTGCAGTTTCATCTAATAAAAAATATGATGTTCTAATCCTTATATATAAAAGAAAGCGATAAGATTTTTTTAATTCCCAATTAGCATATTTTGTTTTAACGATTCATTTATATATTGCTTTTCTTTTTTATGATTCATTTATGTATTACTTTATTTTTTAGATATTATGCTTCCTAATAAAATTGAATAATATTTTGATTTAAAATCATCAGATCTTGAAACTAAAACTATTGGAACTT
>CAYMUD010000091.1:0-5698 GCA_964393495.1 uncultured Clostridia bacterium
TTACTTAAAATCCCCTTTAATAATTCAATCGAATCTTCAAGATCTGATTTTCTTATTAACTCATTTGCTGTATGACCATTTCTTGTAGGTATAGAAATAGTTCCTGACAATACTCCTTCCCTAGATAGGTGTATAGCTCCAGCATCAGTACCACCCGCAGTAAGTATTTCATACTGATAATTAATACCTCTGTCCTCTGCAGTCTCTGTCATAAGTTTTTTCATTTCTCTTGAAGTCACCATTGATTTATCTAGTAGTTTAATTGCTGTACCTTCCCCTATATTAACATTACAATTTTTTACTCCTGGCGAATCGCCTGAGAGTGTAATATCGACTGCTATGGCCATATCTGGATTGATTCTAAAAGCTGAAGTCCTTGCTCCTCTTAACCCTACTTCTTCCTGGGATGTAAAAACATAGTAAACATCCATATCTGTTTCTACTTTAGCCTTGGCCACTTCAGCTAAAATAAAGCACCCTACCCTATCATCTATAGCCTTGCTTATGATATTATTATCATCTTCATAATATGGCGAGTCGTAAGTTCCAAAATCTCCTATAGAGACTTTTTTCTCTGCCTCTTCCTTGCTGGTACAGCCAATATCAATAAATAAATCTTCTACCTTTAATTTTGAAGCTTCACCTGACTTATCAAAGCTAGCATCTGCTATTATTACTCCTACAGTTCCATTTTCAAATACAACCCTCTGACTTAATAAAGTTACAGTTCTAAGGCCTCCAATAGCAGAAAACTTTACAAATCCATCGTCTCTTATATCATTTACCATAAAACCTATTTGATCCATATGGCCTGCAAGCATTATACTTTTTCCCTTGCCTTTTTTATGACCTATGAGATTTCCAAGTACATCTACATATATTTCGTCAACATAGTCTTTGATGTCTTCTTCAATCAGTTTTCGTATTTTTTCTTCTCCACCAGATAATCCAACTACCTGGGTCATTTCTTTAAATAATTTAGTGTTTAATTTCATTTTATTCTCTCCTTCATTTTTATTATTCAAACCATAATTTTAAAAACTTATTTATTTCAAGAAAATCAATATCTATCACAGTAATTTCATACCATTATAATCTAATACTAAATTAGTCTCTGTAATATTCAATTTTTCTTCAATAGCAGCTCTAATGAAAAGTTCTCTTTCACTAATACCCAACAAAACATATCCAGCAGACATAAGAAGCTCCTGGCATTCCCTCATATTGAGTCTTAATCCCAGGCATAGCTTTATAATATAGTCCTTGCTTATAGTCTCAACATCTCTTCTATTATTTAAAATTTTATTTAATGTTGTAAGTTCAACACTTGACTTATTTGCCAGTTCCACCTGAGACATATTGCTTTTTACATAATGCCTTCTAAGCAAATACTCGAATCCTTCCATATCTTTCTTATTCTCTACAATTTTTTCCAACTCTACTGCAATCTCTCCTAAATCTTTTTCCTCGATATCAGCTTCAACATGACTTGTTAATCGAATATTCTCTTCCTTTATTTCCTTAAGCTTCATTTCACTATCTGGCTTAAGAGATCTAACTAATTCTATTTCCGATCTTAAATCCTCATATTTTTCTTTAAAATATAAATCAAATATATATTCCTTTAAGTTTTCTCTATTTTTTTCTACTAAGTTCTTTAATTTTTTACTAAGTTCGTCGCCTTTCATTAAAAGCATAGTATTTTCGCCTCCAAATAATTTATGTCTAATTATACACCAAAATTATATATAAAGAAAATTAATTGAATTAAACATATTTGTTTACCTAAACAATTAAAATAACACTCATAAAAATATAATAAACACAAAAAACAACAATGAATATCAAAAAAATATATTTGACAATAACCTATGAAAATGTTATCCTATATTCAATTAAATAGTTTCTTCAGGGCAGGGTGAAATTCCCGACCGGCGGTATAGTCCGCGAACCTTAACAGGTTGAACTGGTTAGATTCCAGTACCGACAGTAAAGTCTGGATGGGAGAAGGATCAAAAAAGTATATATCTTTTTTATAAAGTTTATACTATTAGTTTACAAACACAACCTGAAGGAATTTCCTTCAGGTTTTTTTATTTGAACAAAAGGATGTGAAATATTGGAAGAAAAATATATGAAAAGAGCATTAGAACTTGCTAAATTAGGCGAAGGATACACAAACCCCAATCCTCTAGTAGGAGCTGTAATAGTAAAAAACGGGAAAATAATCGGCGAAGGATACCACCAAAAATACGGAGAAAATCATGCTGAAGTCAATGCTTTTGAGAATTCTGTGGAAAGTGTAAAAGGTGCAGATATGTATGTCACTCTAGAGCCCTGCTCCCACTACGGAAATACCCCTCCCTGTGCAGATAGAATCGTCAAAGAAGGGATAAAAAGAGTTTTCATAGGTATGAGAGACCCAAATCCCCTAGTAACAGGACGAGGAATAGAAATATTAGAAAAAAACGGTATAGAAGTTAAGTCTGAAATATTAGAAAAAGAAGCTTTAGAATTAAATGAATTTTTTATTAAATACATCACTCAAAAAAAACCCTTCATAATACTAAAAACAGCAATGACTTTAGATGGTAAAATAGCAACATCTACCGGAGATTCAAAATGGATATCCAATGAAAAATCCAGAAAATTCGTTCATCAACTGAGACATAAAGTATCAGGAATAATGGTTGGTATCGGTACAGTATTAGCAGATAATCCAAGGCTTACAACAAGGCTTGAAGATAAAAAAGGCAAAGATCCCCACAGAATTATTGTGGACACAGAAGGTAGAATTTCTCTGGATTCAAAAATCTTGAATTTACAGTCCGATTCAAAAACAATCATTGCAACAACAAAAAAAATATCTTCTAAAAAAATAGAAGAACTAGAAAAGAAAAATGCAGAAGTTGTAATTACTCCATTAAAAAATAATAAGGTGAATCTAGATTATCTTTTTGACTATTTAGCTAAGATGGGAATAGACAGCATCTTAGTAGAAGGTGGAAGTACTTTAAATGAGAGTCTGCTAAAAGAAAATTTGGTAGATAAAATAATTACCTTCATCGCACCGAAAATAATCGGTGGATCAGATGCTAAAACTCCTGTAGAAGGTCAAGGATTCAAATATATGAAAGATGCAGTACTTCTTAAAAACGTAACCACAAAGTTTTTTGATGAAGATATAATGATATCCGGATATATAAGAAAGGAAGTGTAGTATGTTTACAGGTTTAATAGAAGAAGTAGGAGAAATAACTTCGGTTACTCGAAAAGGAAATTCTGCTCAAATAACCGTAAAGGCTCCTAAAATTTTAAAAGAAAGTAAAATAGGCGACAGCATTAGCACAAACGGCGTTTGTTTGACTGTAACAGAAAAGACATCAAACACCTATACCGTAGATGTGATGCCTGAAACTATGAATAGAAGCAATCTCAAAAATCTTAAGTATGGTTCTAAAGTAAACATTGAAAGAGCTCTGAAAGTGGGTAATAGACTAGACGGCCATATGGTTTCAGGACATGTAGATGGTATAGGGAAAATTTCAAATTATCGAAAAGAAGATAATGCAGTATGGATAACCCTCAACACAGACAAAACCCTGCTGAAATATATTATAGAAAAAGGGTCTATAGCAATAGACGGTACCAGCCTTACCGTAGCTTATGTAGATGAAAAAAGCTTCAAAGTCTCGATTATTCCCCATACAGCTGACGAAACCACCCTATTAGATAAGAAAATAGGTGATGAAGTCAATCTTGAATGCGATATGGTAGGAAAATATATAGAAAAATTTCTTAACTTTGATAAAGAAGAATCAAAAAATTCTAATACTGGATTAAATGAAGAATTTCTAAAAAATAACGGATTTATGTAAGGAGGTTTATATGACTAAATTTAACACTATAGAAGAAGGAATTGAAGATATAAAAAATGGAAAAATGATAGTAGTAGTAGACGACGAAGATAGAGAAAACGAAGGAGATCTTCTAATGGCTGCTGAAAAATCTACACCCGAAGCAATAAATTTTATGGCAAAATACGGTAGAGGACTAATCTGTGCACCAATGACTAGAAATAGGTTAAAGGATTTAGATATTCTGCCTATGGTAAGAGACAATACGGATCCTAAGGAAACAGCATTTACTGTATCTGTTGATTGGATAAATGTAAGCACAGGAATTTCAGCAAAAGAAAGATCAGACACTGTACTAAAATTAGTTGATGACAATATTAAACCAAGTGATTTTACAAGACCGGGACATATTTTCCCTCTTGGAGCAAAAAATGGAGGTGTCTTAAAAAGAGCAGGGCATACAGAAGCATCTGTTGATTTAGCAAGGCTAGCAGGACTAAAGCCGGCTGGAGTAATCTGCGAGATAATGAATGAAGACGGAACAATGGCAAGAGTTCCCCAGTTGATGGAATATGTAAAAAAACACGACTTAAAAATAATTACTATCGCAGATTTAATAGCCTACAGAAGAGAAAACGATAAGCTCATTGAAAGAGTAGCAAAGGCCGATATGCCGACCAAACACGGTGATTTCGATGTATTAGGCTATGTAAATAAACTAAATGGTGAACATCACCTAGCATTAGTTAAAGGAAAGGTTGATGATGGTGAGCCTGTTCTTGTAAGAGTTCACTCCGAATGTCTAACCGGAGATGCTTTTGGTTCATTAAGATGCGACTGTGGAGAACAATTTGATGAAGCTGCTAGAAAAATCGAAGAAGAAGGTAGAGGTGTCCTTCTGTACATGCGTCAAGAAGGAAGAGGAATAGGCCTAATAAACAAAATCAAAGCCTACCAACTTCAAGACCAGGGTATGGATACAGTAGAAGCTAACATAGCTCTAGGCTTTCCTGAAGATATGAGAGACTACGGCATTGGAGCTCAAATACTGGAAGATTTAGGAATCAAAAAAGTAAAACTAATGACAAACAACCCTAAAAAACTTTCAGGAATATCCGGTTACGGTATTGAAATAGTTGAAAGGGTACCAATTCAAATGAATCATAATGAAAAAAATAAATTTTACTTAGAAACAAAAAAAGAAAAAATGGGTCATTTACTAAATATGAAGGAGGAAAATTAAATGAAAGTATATGAAGGTCAGTTAAAAGCTGATGACAAAAAATTTGGAATTATAGTTGGAAGGTTCAACGAATTTATTGGAGGCAAGCTGCTCTCTGGAGCCATAGATGCTCTAAAAAGACACGGTAGTAGCGAAGATAATATTGAGATATCTTGGGTGCCTGGAGCCTTCGAAATGCCTCTTGTAGCCAAAAAAATGGCTAAATCAAAAAAATACGATGCTGTTATATGTCTAGGAGCTGTTATTAGAGGGGCTACTCCTCACTTCGACTATGTGTCAGGTGAAGTCTCTAAAGGTATTGCTAATGTATCTTTAGATACAGAAATCCCAGTAATATTTGGAGTTCTTACTACAGATACCATCGAACAAGCTATTGAAAGAGCTGGTACAAAATCAGGAAACAAAGGCTACGATGCTGCTGTTTCAGCAATTGAAATGGTAGATTTGTTAGGACAAATGTAATGAAAATATCCTACTATCAATTTTATAGTAGGATATTTTTTTAATATTCAAATAATTCTTTTTTTATTTCAGGAATAACACTTAATTTTTTAACTTCTCTTACTTTAATTTTTAATTTATTAAACAAATCAACCAT
>CAYMUD010000092.1:0-5691 GCA_964393495.1 uncultured Clostridia bacterium
TTTTTTGATGAATTACATAAGTTTTATCTCCAAATTCGTAATTATATAATTTATTTTCATATTCTAATTTTTTTAATACTTTTTTTAAATAATCATAATTATAAATCGTATTTTTAATGATTTCTTCAATTTTTAAAAAACCATTATTTCTTATCAATAAAAATTCTATATAAGAATCAAGCTTTATATCTTTTTGGAGGTAATCAATTTTTGAAATATCCTCTTTAAGTTTTCCTTTAGGATTTGGATCTAATACTACACCTCCACCTATAGTTTCTAAAGGTGAATAAAATCTTAAAATAAATCTATCTCCCCTTTTTACGGTAATATTTTCTTCCATTACCAGTCTAACAAATGCTGTGTTATTACATTTAAGTTCTTTTTGATTTAAAATATGTATTCTTGCAATTACTTCCTGAGTTCCTATATGTAAATGCAGCCTAGAATTGTCTCTTATTATTCTTTTGGTCTCTAATATTATATTTATTTTACAATCTATTTGTTTAGTAAGTCTTAGGGTTTGTGGTAAAGCTAAGTCATTTCCTCTACGAAGTTGACTTTTATTAATATCTCTTAGGTTTATAGCTGTTCTTTGTCCTCCTAATGCTTCCACGACATCTTTCCCAAAAACCTGCAAATTTCTAATTGTAGATTCGATTTTTTGAGGATATATTAATACATTATCTTTTATGCTAAGAATTCCATTTGATAAAGTTCCTGTTACTACAGTACCAATACCTTTTAAACTAAAAACTCTATCTATAGCCATTCTAGGATTTTCAATGCTTAGATCTCTGCTTTCTATAGAGGCTATTTCTTTTAAATATCTTTTTATTTTTTCTATTCCTTCTTTCGTTTTTGAAGAAGCTTTGATTATTTTGCAGTTTTCTAAAAAAGTATCCTTTACCAGTTCTTTAACCTCTTCCTCTACCACTGCTACTAACTCATCATCTACTAAATCGGTTTTAGTAATAACTACAAAGCCTTTTTTTAATCCCATTAATTCTAATATGTTGAAATGCTCTATACTCTGGGGCATAATCCCTTCATCTGCTGATATGACAAGCATTACTGCATCTATTCCTGTGACACCAGCTACCATGTTTTTTATGAATTTTTCATGTCCCGGTACATCAACAAATCCAACAGTCATATCTTCATAGTTTAGGTGAGCAAATCCCAAATTAATAGTAATTCCTCTCTTTTTTTCGTCTTTTAAACTGTCAGTTTCTATTCCCGTAAGAGCTTTTATTAAAGTAGTTTTTCCATGATCTATATGTCCTGCTGTACCAATCGTTAAATTAATCATTTTTTTCCCCTATGATATCTTTTATGGCTTTGGTTATTATATCGTAATCTTTATTTAATATAGTTTTACAATCAATAATTATTTTCCCATCTACTATTCTAACTATTATAGGTATTTCTCCGCCTCTTAATTTTTTTTCTAGATCCTTTTCCGAATTTTCTTCTATACTTAATTTTATACCCCAGCTTTCCAGCTTATCTAAAGGATATGCTCCTCCTCCAATCATTGAATTTGTTTTACAGAGTTCTGTATTTATCAAATTAGAATTAATATTATTTATTTTTTCTAATAGTTTATTCGCTCTCCATTTAACATCTTCATTATCTTCTGTAATCATTCTAACCGTTGGTATTTTTGATGGAAGACTTTCAAAGTTTTGATATGCCTTAAGTGTTAATTCTAAAGACATGATTGTAAATTTATCAACTCTTAAAGCTCTCAATAGTTGATTTTTCTTTATTTCCTTTATATATTTACTTCTACCTACAATAACTCCACATTGAGGTCCACCTAATAGTTTATCACCACTAAATGTAACAACATCCACTCCCTTATCTAAAGTTTCTTTAACTGTAGGTTCTTTATGCAAACCGTATTTATTTAAATCTATAATCATACCACTTCCTAAATCTTCAATTAAAGGGATATTTTTTTCATAAGATATTTTCTTTAATTTTTTAGTATCCACATCATCTGTGAACCCAACTATTTTATAATTACTAGTATGGATTTTAATTATTGCCCCAGTGTTTTCATTTATAGCATTTTTATAGTCTTTTAAGTGAGTTTTATTCGTAGTTCCCACTTCTTTTAATATACAACCACTTTCTTCTATAACGGCTGGTATTCTAAAGGAGCCTCCTATTTCAACCAATTCGCCCCTTGATACTATTACTTCTTTTGTTGAAGCTAGAGTCTTTAGTGTTAATAATACAGCTGCGGCATTATTGTTAACTACGAGAGCATCTTCTGCTCCTGTTATTTCTTTAATTATATCTGTTATATGATCATATCTATGTCCTCTTTCTCCTTTATCCAGATTATATTCTAAATTACTGTATGAACACAGATTATCTGAAATTTCTTTTGCTATTAATTCAGAAAAAACACTTCTCCCTAGATTAGTATGTACTATAACACCTGTACCATTCACCACTCTTTTGAATTTGCTTTTGTTTTCTTTATCAATTTTATAAATGATTGTGTTTAATATTTCTTCTTCATTTATTCTCGATATAATATTATTTGTTATGTTATTCCTAATTATATCTAAATGTTTTCTAATTATAGATAAAACAAAATCTCTTCCATATTTACTAATACGAACTTTGATTTCTTCTTTTTCTAATAGTTTATCGATTTTTGGTATTTTTCTATAAATATCAGTCATAATTACCTCACACTAATTTAATAAATTTATCGTCTCTTCTCATTAATTTACCTTTATATTTTCTTTTATCCCATTAAATTTTGATTCTCCTATACCTTTTACATTCATTATATCTTCAATTTTAATGAATTTATTACTTTCTCTGTATGATAATATATTGCCAGATATAGCTTCTCCTATTCCATTGAGCTTTATTAGCTCATCTTTTGAAGCAGTATTTATGTTGATTTTAGAAGATTCTTTTTTTAAATCAATTTCTGAAATGCTTTTGATATATATTTTGTCTTCATCATATAGCTTAACGGATCTATTTAAAGCTTTAGTGTATGCATCTTCTCTTAACCCGCCAGCTAGTTCTAATAGTTCATATAATCTTGAATCACTTGCTATTTTATATACTCCAGGTTTGTTTACTGATCCATCTATATCTACCCATATATAATCAATTGATTCTTTTTCAGTATCAGTAGATTTTACATTATTGGATACTTGAGTCTTTAATATTTCAAAGTCGCTATCTATATATTTATATATAGATATGGATAGTATTAATAATAATAAGATGATTAAGAATTTTAACTCTTTTTTTTCTAATAAATTCATATTTACCTCTTTTTATATTTACAAATATAAAGTTTTGTTGTTATAATTGTTTTGCACATAATTTGGGAGGCTAACAATGAAAAAATGCTTATTGTTTATTATACTATTTATAACTATAATTTCAAATAAAAATATTTATGCGGATCTATCACTAAGCTGTTCAAGTGATATTTTGATAGATGCAGAAAGTGGAAGAGTTTTATATGGATACCAGGAAAATAAAAAAATATACCCAGCTAGTTTAACAAAACTTCTTACAGCTTTAACTGCTTTAGATTTAGGAGATTTAGATGATATTTTAATTGTAGATGAGAAAACCCCTTATGAAGTTGATGGGAGTCATATTGCTTTAGAACCAAAAGAAGAGTTAAGTCTATATGATTTGCTGCACGGTTTATTAATAGCCTCCGGTAATGATGCAGCTGATGTCATAGCTAAAAACTATTCTTCTTATGAAGGAGAATTTTTAGAATTGATGAACGAAAAGGCTAGAGAATTAGGCGCCTTAAATTCAAACTTTGTCAATCCTCATGGACTACACGATGACAACCATTACACTACAGCTTATGATTTATCTATAATAGCAAAAGAAGCATACGATAAGGAAATAATCAAGGAAATTATTGGTAAAAATAAGTATACAATAGATATTACAAATATCAAAAAAGAAGCTCGACATTTAATAAGTACAAATAAACTTTTAGTCGGCACTGGATACGGCAATCAAATAATTATTAATAACGCATGGGTAAATATGAAATATGAGGGAGCTACTGGTATGAAAACAGGCTATACTCCCAAGGCTGGAAGTTGTTTGATTGGTAGTGCTGAAAGAGATGGAATCTCTTTAATAACCGTAGTTATTAAAGGTAGTACCACTGAAGTGTATACAGATACACATAAGCTTCTAAATTATGGATTTGATAATTTCGAAAAAATAAATTTAGTATACGCTAATGAATTTATAAAAAATTTAGATATAAGTTCTGGAGATAGTAAATATCTAAGTTTAATAACATCCGAAGATTTATATACAGTAATAAATAAAGATAAACTAAATGAGATTGATAGTTCGATATCTATAAAAGACTATAATTTACCTGTTAAAAAAGGTGATGTTTTAGGAAAAATAAAATATAGCCTTGGAGATGAAATAATAGGCGAAGTTCCCTTAAAAGCTGCTTTCAAAGTTGATTTAGTAATTATTGAAGATACTAATTTGACTCTTTTCGCTTTAAAGACAATAATATCTTTTATACTAGCAATAATTTTCTTAATAATAGTATTGAGAATCGTTAATAAGTATAGATTATATAAGATTAGAAAACAAAAAAAGAATAGAAGGTGAAGACTCACCTTCTATGACCAGTTTTCTATTCCAAATTTTTCAACATTAATATCCCTTCCATCTAACCATATCTTTTCTATATTATATTTTTCTCTTTCTTCTTTAACAAATATATGTACAACAATATCGTTATAATCCAGCAATATCCATTTGCCAGATCTATATCCTTCTTTATGATTTATTCTTATTTCTTCTTCGGACATTTTTTTAATTATATTATCAGCAATAGCCTCAGCTTGCTTTGTATTACCTGCACTACAAATAAGGAAATAATCTGCTATACTTGATATCTTAGAAATATCTATTAGTTTGTAATTGTAGGCTTTTTTATCTGATGCTGCTTCTAGTATTGATTTTATATTTGATTCTATTTTTTTCTTCAAAGTATCAACTCTCCTATTTTTTATATATTTATATGCCTCTAATGTATTCTTGTGAATATATTTATTTTTAGATTCTAAATAACTAATAGTCTTTTCTAAGGCCATTAAAACACTATTTTCTAAATTTATTTTTGATTCAACCCTAACGCCTTCAACTCCATTGAAATCTCTTCCTGGTTCAATATAGTCTGCTATATATATGATCTTTTCAATAAGACTCATACCGGCTCGTCCTGTAGTATGATATTTAATGGCATTTAGAATATCTTGATCTTTAATTTTGTATTTATTTTGGGCAAGGTATTCCCCTAGATTTGTATGAAGTACTTCTGGCGACTTCAAATCTTCTTTTGTTATTTTAATGTTTTTTTCTTTTACAATTCCTATAATTTTTTCAGTACTAGTAATTTTTCCACAATCATGATATAGGGCTGCTTTTTTTATTTTATTTATATCCGCTTTATAAATTTTGCCAAGCTCTACAGCTATTTCCATTACTCTAATAGAATGATTATATCTTTCTTTTCCAATATCAGCTAAAAGCTCTTTATTCTTTTCTGTCATCTATTTTATACAATCCTTTTTTTAATATATATTGTTCAACATTTTCAGGTAGAAGATACTTTGTGGGCCTTCCTTCTTTTATTCTATTTCTTAT
>CAYMUD010000093.1:0-2348 GCA_964393495.1 uncultured Clostridia bacterium
AGAGTGCCTTCATCACTAAATCTCATATAATCATATTTAGTCTTTCTATTTTTGCCTATTCCTACTTTTTTTCTAATCTTAACTAACTCATTTGGTTTTCCATAAAACATCATATTATCACCTTCAATTCAATAAAGGGGCAGTTTTACCTACCCCTAAGTTGTTGTATTATTGTGTGTCTAGATCTATTTCATATGCTTCTACTGATAATGCACAATCATTAACTAAATCTTCAGAAGTTCCAGTTGGAGTAAATGTTAATACTACTTCGCCGTCAGAGTCTATATATTTACCTAAATCAAAATGATAAATATAAGTTCCTGATGTCAAAGTTTCACTAGAGTCATTGTTAGCAAATACTTCATCGCCTTCGTTAATTTTAACAGTAACTCCGGCACTTGTTACTACTCTAAATATAACTCCGTTAGCTTGTGCAGTTGGTGTATATACAAAGTCTTGAGCAGTTTCATCAGTTGTTTCAGTAGCCGCGTTAGCAGTTACATCGCCAGCTTCATCTATAGCTGTTATTTGTGAGTTTGTAATAGTTACATCAGCCATACTATATTACCTCCTTATTATATTGCTGTTTCAGCAGTGTAAGTCAATGTAAGTCTAACCATTTCTTTAGGCTTAATTACTTTAGCACCGTAAACGTGTAATCCTCTAACACCTGTTGCAAATTCTGCGTCTCTTCTTACTGCTTCTGTTTTCATTAACTGTTCTGCAAATGCTATTGCGTTACCAGACATCGCTAAACATTCAGTAACTGGTGTTGATGCAGTGTTTGTTAAGTTGTTAGATACATAGATTTTAAATCCTAATTCTTCAGCCCATGATAATCCACCTTGTCCAGATTTAAGACCATCATTAATTTTAAATTCTACCCCTGCAAGTTTCAATTTAAGTTCAACCCATGGTGGTATAACTAAAAATCTATCCTGCATTGGTACGTTGTTTTCACTTAACTTCTGTCCTGCTTCTCCTATTTTAGATAATATAGTTGAAGTATCACAAGATGTGTCTGTGATTTGATTAGCTGCTTCTGCATATTTACCGAGTATGTATTGGTCGCAAGTATTTGCTAATTGATAAGCTGCTCTTTGTGCTTGTGAACCTCTTAAATCTACATTAGCCTGTACTGCGTCTATGTCATCTACGTTAAATGCAAAGTATTTTGCTTGGTCTATAACCATAGCAATTTGACTATCATCTAAATCTCCATATGATACTGTACCTGCGTAATCATCTACTTCTGGGTCTGATAAACTGTTGAAAAATACCGTATCACCTTTTTGTCTTATTTCTCCTGAATAACTCATATTAGCAATTTTCCTTGCTACTAAGTTGTTTTCTAATTCTCTAATTATTTTTGCATTCCATATTTGCGGAATAAAATTAGGAACATTCGCCATAATGTATTACCTCCGTTTTATTATTATGTGTCCTACCAATTTTTCATACTAGCCACTACCTTATCGTAATTATCTTGCACTTGTTTATCTGTCATGCTTGCTACCTGTTCTCTAGTGTAGTATGATTTGCTAGAACCCGACTTTTTATTTTTTGGTGTTGTTTTCTTTTTGTTCTCACTTAATTCTGCTATCAATGATTTTTTAGTTGATTCTAATTTGTCATTCATTATCTTATCAAAGTTTACTAACTTGTAGGATTCTTTTAATGATAAACCTGTTTCGGCTGCTTTTTCTCTTACATCAAGTGGTAGGTCGGTGTAAGTTTCAAAGCTAGTCTTATAAGCATCATTTAATTCCTTAACATCATTTTCAAACTTCGATACTTCTTGGTCTTGGTCGAACTGAGTAGGATCTAATTGCAACAACTCTTGATACCTTTCGTCGCCTCTTAGTACCCTCTCTAAATCTTCGCCTTCATATTTATCTTTGTACTGGTCTCTAAGTGATAATTTTTCGCTATCTATCAAAGCTCTCATTAATTGTTCTGTGTTTTCCATTTTACCGTCATAGAGCTTCCCGACAAGTTTGTCATAAGTGCTTAGTTGGTTTTCTAAGTACTTCCTTTTCTCCCTTTGTCTTTCATAATCAAGACCTTTTTGGTAGTTGTTGATTACATCGTCTATACTGCCTATTTCCACGTCTTTATCCATATACTTAACCTTACCCTCTAATTCTTTTAAAAGATTGCTTAAATCGGATTCTGACGGCTCTGATGATGTATCTTCTGTTGAGTCAACATCTACTTCAGTATTATCTTCTGTTGATACCTCTTGATTGGTGTTATCTTCAGTTTCAACATTAGTGTCTACTGATTGGTCTTGTTGTGGGTTTGTTTCAGTTGTTTCTACATTTGCTTCATTAGTTACTTCACTCATT
>CAYMUD010000093.1:2448-5647 GCA_964393495.1 uncultured Clostridia bacterium
GGTTGAGATTGTGCCATTTGTTCTTGTTGTAATGCTTGCATCTGTCTTTGTTCTTGTTCTCTTAATCTTTCAAGTATAACTTCTTTAGGTGGTAACTTACCACTCTCTATTGTTTCATGGTATGATTGTCTATCAATCAAACCTCTATCGTGCATCATGTTTGCTAAGTTAATGTAATACTCTCTTTCAGTAGGTTTAGCATCTACAATGTTAACTCTTATATCCATTTCAGGGTAATAAGTTTCAGTTACTTCTTCACCTTGTACTTCTCGTTCCCATTGTTGTTTAATGTTATTTGGTTCAAAAGCCATTTTAAATGGTACGTTATTTTCAAATCCTATAAACATTCTCTTACCTGTATAGAATTGTTTAATTCTACTGATAACAAGTTCTACTATTTCTCTATGAAACATCTCTGCTTTTCTTATAAGTCCAACTGTTCTTGTGTCTGCTCTTGTACCTAAGTCTTTTATAGCTTTCCAAGGTGTACCAGACTTTGCATCACCTTTTTGTATATTAGTATAACCAGCTACTTCTCCTGCCATATTATACTTATATGACTTATAGTTGAATATACTGTTAGGTACTTGTGTAGGTTGCATAGGTTCAATACCGTCTTTCCAATCAACCTCTATTAGACTTCCACCTTTATGATTATTTTCTGTCCAATTCTTTTTCTGTTGTGGATTAACTGCACCCTTTTGATAAAAATATCCACCTAAGCCTTGTTTAGAGTATGCTTCAGCTTCCATTTCATCTACCTTGTTAAGTAGTACCTGTGGTTGGATCATGTTTTTAATTTCGCCAAATCCCCATTGGTTATCTTCATCAACGTGAATTACTTTAAATGCAAACGGGTACATTCCATCATCATATATGTAAGGTATGTATTCTAACAACACACCATCTGCATACATAGCCAAGTGTACTCCTTCTAAATCTCCGTCTTTATATCCTTCATATTTCTTCTTAGAAAGTATATTATCAGAACGTTCCATCTTGTCTTTAAAGGTTTCTTTCCATTCAGAAGGTACTTCTTTAGGTTCTCCTTTATGGTAGTACATATATAAATAAGCATTATCTCTGTTGTTAGCATCTACAAAATCTTCATCAGGTGTTACTAAGTGTGCTTTATCAGGATATTTTTTTTTAAACCATGATATAGGTTTAGTCTGTCTTTCTGCTACATATTCGCAGTCTTGTAGGTTTCTTTCCCAATCGTCTACATTAGGGTCTGCAAAGAAATCGTCTTTCTTAATATAGGATATATCTACTTCACCTATATATCTATCTTCGCCTTGTCCTCCTACTACTTCACCATCATATCCAACTCTACCTATTAACATACCGTGCATTAATCCTTGTAGTATTGTACGAGTCCATATCATTGAGTATTCGTTTTTATAGAATACACTTTCTACAACGTTAGTTAGCATTTTAGATTGGTCATCTAACTCTCCGTCATCACCTATTTGTGGTGTAAGAACTCTTACTACTGTGTCGGGGGTATTAGCAGTTAATACATACTTCTTATATTCTACTGCAGGAAATATTATATTATCAGAACTTGCAGGCCTTTTCTTCCTTCTATCAAAACTCTTATCCATAAACGATAGATTCCAAGGGTCGCCTATATAACACTTATGTTCATCTTCCCACTCTGCCTGTTTGCTAGACTTATGTTCAAGAGATGTTTTTATATCCTTATCTACTTGTCCTATAAATTTATCTTCGTTTTTCATTCTTCACCACCTAATCGTAAAATCCATTACTTGATTGCTTTTGTTTGTCTAAAGCACGTTCAAGTTTCTCATTTTCTTTTTTAAGTTCAAGCTCCTTCTTACCATTCTTGAAGTATAAAATTGTGATACCAAGTATAGTAGCAGAAATTTGAAATAAAATAATATTAAATATTAAAAGTTTAGTCATAGAAATTTACCACCTCACTATCTCCCATTGGTTGAAATTCATACTCATTATTAGAAGGTTGACTGTTACTATAAGACCTACCCTTTCTAATAGTTGCTACAAAATATCTTAGTGCGTCCATTATATGTGTAATTTCATGTGGTTCATTAGCAGCATCTTCAGGTTTCTTTTCATTAGCCTGTAATAAAGGAAAGTGTTTAATAAGTGTTTTACAGTTATCAAATATTTGTATCTGTGGTTTACTATCACCATACCTAGTTGTCTTTTCTCTCAACAACTCTCTTATTAATCTCCAACCTCTAACCCTATCGTTATCTGCTTTCATAGCACCTACAAAACCATTCTGTATCATTATTTCTACACCAGATAATCCTGTTTCCTGCCTTCTATTCCAAAGGTCAGGTGGTGCAATCTTACCTCTTATAATCTCATTAGGTAGTGTCATGTCTAACATTCTTTTAGCAGCGTCTGATAATATTAAATCTTTCTCGTGTAACTCTTTATATACATACATTATTCCATCTTCATCTACTGCAATCCATAATACTGCAGTCATATCAAGCCCATAGTCAAATGCAATATATCTATCCCAGTGTTGAGGTATAGCAAAAGGTTTTATAACGTGTTTATCTCTTTTAAACTCTTTAAACATCTGTCCTGTAAATACGTCCCACTCACCATATAACATAGCTCTACGTCTTTCTTCAGGTAAGTTTTCAAGTGTTTTAATATAACCCGGATCGTTCTCAACTATATACTTGTTGTCATAAACTAATGCTTGTATGAAATAATAATCATCAGGATTTTCATTATCTTCATAATCTTTATCTATAAACAATCTCTTAATGTAAGAATGTCCCGGACCGCCCGGATTGCAAGTATAATAAGTTCTTGTTTTAAAATCACCTTTAACAAATCCAGAACGTCTGTTACACTCTGTTAATGTTCTTAACTGTGTTTCAGTAAACTGTGTTGCTTCCTCTACACATACTACATCGTATGATTGTCCTTGATACTGTTCAAGGTCTGCATCAGTAGCAGCATACCCAAGTGATAATATTGAGCCATTAGGGAAATGAAATTCTTTGTTTTGTTTCTCATACCTTGCTAAACGTTTAGTTTTTAATTCTGTCTTTAATTGTCGCATAAGTGGTATCTCGTGGTTTTTACGCAAGTCTTTAAGTGTACGTCTAACTAATAACACTTGCAAGCCTTCATATGCCATACATAATAATAATGCCTTATTTCTTAAAGCATGACTTTTTCCGCC
>CAYMUD010000094.1:0-1609 GCA_964393495.1 uncultured Clostridia bacterium
CTCAAAATCAATCATAAAATAACCTCTTTTTCATTTTTAATTTGTAATACAAACATATAATGTCTTGGGTTCATATATAATCTATAGTGTTCAAGTATATTAAAATGTTTCCTAAGTATATTTATTATCTTTGATTTCTCAAAACCAACTTTATCAATTTCCCAAAAATGAGCTGTATTATTTTGGATGCTTTTCTGTCTCAAAGGGATAGGAAGGTTTAAATAATAATAAATTGGCTTTATCTTTGGAAGATTTAAATAAAAAGTAATACCTGTAGCTTTAATAGGTAAACTAATAATTATATATTTACTACTGTGTTTTTTTAAACTTATAAGTGCATCTTCAAAATTACTAAATCTAATATGTTCTAAAACTTCAAAAGCACAAATCAAATCAAAGTGGGTGTTTATAACTTCCAGGTGTCTAATATCACACACATAATCTGGATTTAACTTAGGGTTAATATCTACAGTTGTTACTTTTATACCTTTATTTTTTAATTGGTTAGTTACTAATCTATTCCCTACTCCTATCTCTAAAACATTATTAGGTTTATACTTGTTGATTGTATTTAACTGCTGATAATAAGATGCAAAATTGCTAATGTTATTACAACTATCCCAATAAAAATTATAATCATAACTTAACTCATAATCTTTTGAACCCATAATTATCTCTTATCATTAGTTTTATCATATAATTTTTCACATGTACTACATAATAACTTTAACCTATTTTTGTTTCTTACGAAATGAGGAAATAAAGAAATTTTATTACAAACTTCACAACGTCTATCGGTTAAATAAAAATTTTGATAGTAGCAGTTTTTACAAATATATTCTACTTGCCCATCTAATAATACTGTGTGTGCTGAAGGGGTGTTATTAATGATATCACACCCACATACTGGACAGGTAATTTCTTTTACCATTATACCACAACCTTATAAAAGCCATTACTATTTTCCTTCTCAGCAACTTCTAACTTAGTACCTACCTTTAACCCACCATACTTTTTGATTATTTTTCCTTGTGCTGTATAATGGGGTATTGTTTCAAAACCATAAAAGTTGATAGGAATAACTCTTTTAAAATTTAAACTATCATTTTCCACAACAATTTTTAAAACTTGTTGTTCTTGATTTTTAGCACTCTCTCCAAAAACTTTACTTGCTGTTGTTAATGTTAAATCTGTTACAACACAAGTTATTATGTTTGGTAGCTCTTTTACATTATCCACACTAAACTCTAAATTCACTTTTGGTTGTTCTTCTGATTTTATTTCTTCTAAACTCATATTTTATTCATCTCCTATTTTATTTTCTTTTTTATATTTTGCCCAATCTTTTTTAAGTTTATCAAATTGTGTTTTTGTTAAATCAATTCTGTGTTGTTCTGTATATGGAAAACCTAAAGTAACTCCAGAAGCATTAGCTGAAAAAGTAGCATCTAATAAATAATCATCTACTCTCTGTAAATCTATAAAAGCTACTTTATTCCAATCATCCACGATTATAAACTTGTTTTTTAAAACAACCCATTCTGGACAATTACAAATTCTTTGGTCACAAGCACTATATATTTTATTTTTCATATTCATTCCTCCTTTA
>CAYMUD010000094.1:1709-5569 GCA_964393495.1 uncultured Clostridia bacterium
TTTTTTAAATTACTTTTTTTAATAAATTCTTTTTTCTTATCTTTAGATAGATTAGCATACCATTCTCGTTTTTTTGCTAATATCTCTTCTCTATGTTTTGCGTAATATTTTTTCTGGTAGTCTCTCATATAATCTTTTCTATTTAATTCTAATAACTCTTTATTTCTTCGCCTTCGTTTAATAGCTAACATCATTACCTCTCTACTCATCTAAAAACCCCTTCCTCTGTATTATTAATTTCATCTATTATTTTTACAGGTATTTTTACTCTCACTTTTGTTATAGAATTAATTGTATTTTGTTTTTTTTTTAAACCTTCTATATTTAACTTAGCAGCAAATTTTTTTTTAGTTAATGTTTTCTTTCTATACCTTTGATAGTCTTCGTTATGATATAAATTGTATAATAGGCTAAACTCAATCCAAGCATTCTGTCTAACATCATACTCTATTCCTGATTTTGCATCTTTTATTATTTCTTCAATAATTTGTTTAAAATCAGTTTTGTGTATATCAATTATATTTTTCTTCTCTTCAGTTAGTGGGGGTTCTTTTGTAACTTTATCAAAATCATAATCAACACAACTATTTAAATACGCACAAAAACCTTCTACCTGATTTTTAAAAAAATCTCCTAATTCCCAAAACTTGTTTAATTCTTCTTTAGTTAATATTTTATCTATTCTTTTTTTAGATGCAGATACAAAATAACGACGGTCACTTTCTTCAATTACGATTGGTTGTTTACTATTAGAAAACATAATCAATTTAACATAATTTTTTGCAACATACCTGCTCATATATTTGCCTTCAACACTAATCTCTTTTTCTGTGATGTATTCTTTGAGGTCGTTAGAAAATTGATATTTTTTATTCTGGTCAAGAATTTCATTTGCTAAAAGTAAATACTTACCTTCAAAAAGTTGAGAATTAAAATTAGAAACTAAATCCTTTGAATTTGCTCTGTAACAAGTATTTTGGAATATATGTCTTAATACTTCTGTAAGCATTCCTTTACCTGTGCCTGGCTCTCCAATAAAAACGATTGATGTTGTAAATCTAAAGTCTGGTTGGATATAAATACATTTAAACCAATTCATAACCCACTCATATTTTTCAACATCTTCACTACACAAATTAAATATTATCTTTTCTATTACTGAAAAGTCTTTTTGAAAAATTGGTTTTTCTACAAGTAGTTCTGTGTTTTGAAATAGGTTAAAATAAGTTACACCTTTTTCAGAATATTTAAGTTCTTCTCCAGGATTATTTGTTACTAATGAACAACACTCACAATTATAAGAAACATAATCTTTAACTATTGCTACGCCTTTTTTGAAAGTTTTATTTTTCTCTCCAGGTTGTATTTTTGAATACCAATCAATATCGTATCTTGAAAAGTGAGAAACTATATCATCAACTATAGAATACTTAACACCTGCAGATAAAATTAACAGATTTTTAATAGGGTCTGGTCTGTATATAAAATATTTTGCCCCAGAAGTTAATGCTGTTAGTTTTATTACTTTTAAATTTAAAATTGATAAAAGTCCTTGGATTGAATTATATTCGTCCACTAAACCACCTTTACTCTATGTCTTCTGTATCTTTATTAACATTAGATTTCCAAATTACTAATTCTACAGAATCTCCTGGTAAAAGTTTTAATTTTCTACGTATGAATGCTGGTATGGTTACATATCTACTATTTCTGTGAACTTTTACATGGTCAATAAACTTTTCTTTTTGTACTGTCATTTTAACACCTCAGTTTTTTATTTATTAATAAGTAATATATGTGTGGTAAGGTTTTTAAATAGATTGTTTTTTATTGAAATGTGGTGTTATGTATAAGTCAAAATACACGAATACACGATTGGACTTTAAAACTTGGGGAAAACACTTTCAACAGACTATGTTGTATCTTATCTTACCCTTTTTCTTATATATATATTTATTATGTATTTAAAGTATTATATTCTTTTTAAGTAGTAATAGAAAGAGATAAGGTAAAATTAAACGTGTATTAATTATGTATTTTAAAAGTATTCAAAGTATTTTGACCTTGATTTTGTTATGTAGACAATACACGATTAATACACGAACAATACACGATTAATACATAATCATGTATTTTGAAGAATAATCTATTTTACTGATATATAGTTATGAATATTAAATAAAATTTATAATTTATAAAAAAAAATAGGTGGGATATAAGTTATATATATTATGTGCTGTGGACGAGACACACATAAATTAATAACTTATATCATATATATTATATATAGAAAAGTTTATAAATATAATTATAAAAGTAAAAGTAATAAAAAGAGTTAATTTTAAACCAACTATATTTAAATTATACAATATTGTATATTTATAAATTTTTTAGTGTACAATTTTGTACACTCATAATATTTTAAGTGTACAAATTTGTATACTCATAACTACTATTTCTCCTATAAACTATAGAATATAATTAATATAAGGTTTGGGTGGCAAAAAAACTATTATGGATTAGTAGTTACTGATTAGTAACTGATTAGTAACTGATTAGTAACTATAAAATAGCAATATCTTTCAAATTTACCTTTTATGGATGTTTTTACCACATTATAAGTGAGCAAATGGGAAATTATACTCTCTCCCAGGGGTGTTTTCCAAAAACAAAAAGTATTTAATAAGTTTGTATCTACTATATATATGAACTTGAGACATGCTACTTATTATAAACCATTAGAAGCAGTTAAAGAGTACCTACATCCAGGCGGAGTCAAGTATTTTCTATTAGATGCAGAGCCTAGGTTAAAAGAAAAGTACTTAGGGGAAACAGTTAAACATAAACCTCTTATGATAATGGCTTTGATAAGTGTAATGTATCTTCAAGCTTCTAGAGTTTCTGAAGTTCCAGATATGAGAATGAGTCATCTTAGGGTATTCAAAGAAAGTAATATTTGGTATCTTAGAACTAAGTCAGGCAATGTCAAAAATAAAAAACGTAAATTTAAGATAACTACAGTCTCTTACTCTACCCCTCACGATGCAACTTTTATTAAATATGTAACAAGGTGGTTTAAATATCTTTATAACTATTATAATTTTGAAGCACAGACAGGTTACTCTTGGAAAGAAGCATTATTGGATAAGTATAAAACTAAAGAAGATAAAATTAAAGTTCATAATCTATTACATCAAAAATATTTATTTTCACATAATTTTGAACAGAATAGAAAGATTTGTAATTCAGCTATTCAAAAACAAATAATAAGTGTGTTAGATTGTAATGCTCATTTTTTAAGAAAGCTTCGCGGGTCAATTTTAGTAGATAAATTTAATGCTTCCCCTAGACAAATACAAGAATACTTAGGTCATTCAGACACTGTTTCTGCTGCACCATATCTTGCCTTGTCTCAGAAGAACTTAAAGAATTTAGTTTCTAATAAACAGTTTGTTTAATGCCGTGCCTTGATAAAGTAATTACAATTTATTTATTATATATTATATTGTATTAATTTTTGATGCCTTTAATAGGTCTGTGGTTGATGCCTTTATTATATTTACACTAACACCACACTTTATATTTAAACAAACAAAAAAATTAGTAATGTTTATTGATGCCTTTAATATTTTAGAATTAGTAATTTTATAAATCATATTAAAACATATTAAAATTATTAAAAAGATAATAAAAAGGCTATATCTAATAACCTTTTTATATTTTTAATTTATCTAAAATCTTCTAAAAATTCTTTTAAAGATTTTTTTCTTCTGGTTTTGTTAAGTATTATATTTTTACCATTTATATTTATATATTCCATTTCTTCATTATTTAATTTATATTTATTTTCTTTATTCATT